>NZ_VWWM01000084.1:0-233 GCF_011752945.1 Paraburkholderia sp. Cy-641 | reverse complement strand
AAAAAAAAAAAAAAAAGAAAAAAAAAAAAAAAAAAAAGTACTAAAATAATAATCTAGTAAGCTGAACTAATAATGTATATTCATGGTCACAGGGTTTTACATCTAAAGATTAATTCTACGAGATACGGGCTACTATAGACTATCAATAGTTGCTACTCCACATCATGGTATAACCTACATGACAGACTACCAGTGATAGAGCTCGTACGACACCACATGTAACACATCAAACA
>NZ_VWWM01000083.1:0-25923 GCF_011752945.1 Paraburkholderia sp. Cy-641 | reverse complement strand
CGGCGGCGCGTCCGCGGCGGTGGCGCGGCCCGCCAGCGCCGCGGGGCTGGCCCCCGAATCGTTCGGCTTTCGCCAGGCCGAGGAACGCGAACGCGACGCCGAAACGATCAACACATTGACCGCCGAAGGGCGTCTGCTGCTCTCGCGCGATCACGTCAAACTTCCCGCCTACGACTATTGCAGCATGTCCGTTTCGGCGGCCGAGCGCGGCGACTTTCGTGACAGCGTCGACGCCGCCGCGCGCGCGCTCGTGGTCGCCGGGCAAACCAATAACGCGGATCTCGCGGCCCTCTCCAAGCGCGACCTCGCGATCGCCTACAGCTATGCCGGCGATCTCGACAACGCCGAACGCTACGCCCGCGAGGCGCTCGCCTCGACGCCGAAGGCGCCCGAGCAGGTCTACGCGCCGGCCGACAAGGTACTCGGCGACGTCGCGTTGCGCCGGGGCAAACCCCGCGAGGCGCTGGCCGCCTACAACGATGCGCTGGCGACCGCGTCGCCGCGCTACAAGCCGCTCGTGCTGATGTCGGTGATCAACGCGCAGCTTGCCGCCGGCGACACGGCCGGCGCGCGCCAGACCTTCGACGCGATCGGCGCGCCGGCCACGGCGGAACTTGCCCCCGAGTATCAGCGTATCGAAGGCAATCTGCTGCTTGCCGAAGGTAAGCCCGAGGATGCACGACGCGCGTTCGAAGCGCTGCTGGGCCAAAGCGGCAATTCCGGCGACGCGAACTACGACCGCCTGTGGGCTCACGAAGGCATCGGCCGCGCCGATCTCGCGCTCAACGACAAGCCGCATGCGCGCGAAGCCTATCTGCTGGCCGTCGACGACGCCGAGAAAATCCGCGCGCGGTTTCGCAGCGACGAGTTCAAGACCGGCCTGTTCGGCGATACGCAAACGGTCTTCGAAGAGGCCATCGCGTTGAGCGTCGACGCCGGCGACTACGAGGGCGCGTGGACGCTGTCCGAGCGCAGCCGCGCGCGGGCGCTGCTCGATGTCGTGCGCAACCGGGTCGATGCCGGCGTCGACGACCGTCAACTGAACGGCCAGGTGCCGAGCCTTGCCGCGACGCGCGCCGTGCTCAAGCCGAACGAGGCGATCGTCGAATACCACAGCCTCGACAAGGAGATGATCGTCTGGGTGGTGCGTCGCGACGGCCTGACCGGCTACACCTTGCCGATCGCGCGCGCCGACATGGATGCCGCCGTGACCGACATGCGCAACGCGATCGTGCGCCGCCGCCCGGCCGCGCTCACCTACGGCGACAAGCTCGATGCGCTGCTGATCGCGCCGCTCGGCCTGCGCCCGAACGAGCGGCTCATCATCGTGCCGCACGGCGCGCTGCACTATCTGCCGTTCCAGGCGCTGCACAATGCCGACGGCTTCCTGATCGAACGCCATCCGATCGCGCTCGCGCCGTCGGCGAGTGTCGCCATTCAACTCGCGCAACGCCAGCAGAAGATCGCGAGCGACTTGGTCGCGTTCGGCAATCCGACCATCACGCCCGCGTATGCGCTGCCGGGCGCCGAGGCGGAAGTGCAGGGGATCGCACCGCTGTTCGCGCACAACGAGGTGTTTCTGCACGGCGACGCCACGCGCCTGAGCTTTCGCGACAACGCGCCGGCGGGCCGCGTGCTGCACGTGGCGACCCACGCCCAGGCCGACACGATCGATCCGCTGCACTCGCGCATCCTGCTCGCGCCGGCGACGCAGCCCGCCGACGGCCCCGACTCGCTGCTCGCCAAGGACATCTACAACCTCAAGCTCAACAACGTTTCGCTCGTCACGCTGTCGGCCTGCGAGACCGGGCTGGGGCGGATTGCGCGCGGCGACGAGATTCTCGGTTTCACGCGCGCGTTTTTCTATGCCGGCGCGACGAGCCTGATCGTGTCGATGTGGCCGGTCGCCGACGAATCGAGCGCGCTGACGATGCGCACCTTTTACTCGCAACTCGCCGAAGGCCATGATGCGATCGATGCGATGCGCACCGCGCAACTGGCGGTGCTGCACACGCCGCGCTTCGCGCATCCGTTTTTCTGGGCGCCATTCGATCTGATGGGCGGCTGGCGCCTGACTATCGCGCGGCCGCAACAGGGATGAACCGACACCTCGACCTACATCGATGAAAAGACTCCGACTGATCGCCGCGGCGGTGTCCTGCGGCAGCGTGCTCGCGTGGGGACAGACGCTGCCGAACGCGGGCAGCATCCTGAACCAGACGGCGCCGCGCGATACGCGTCCCGCCCCGCCGGCCGGCAGCCAGGCGTTGCCGGCGGTGCCGCAGGCGCCGCCGCCGCCCGTCACCGCGGCCGGCCCGAGCTTCGTGCTGAAGCACATCACGCTCAAGGGCAACGACACGATCGCCACCGACGTGCTGCTCGCGCCCGTGCAGGACCGGATCGGCAAGGAGACCGGCTTTGCCGGCCTCGAAGCGATTGCGGCGCGCATCACGCAGGTGTATCGCGAGCGCGGCTATCTGCTGGCCCAGGTGGTGATCCCGCCGCAGGACGTGAGCGCCGGCAACGTCGAACTGAGCGTGCTCGAAGGGCGCGTCGGCCATGTGCGGCTCGACATCGCGGCCGGCACGCCGATCCGCGAAGACCTGCTGCGCGAGCGGGTCGCGCAGATTCCGCTCGGCCGGCCGCTGCAGCAGCACGAGCTCGAACGGACCATGCTGCTGCTGTCCGATCTGCCGGGTATTCAGGTGTCCTCGGCAATCGAGGCGGGCGAGGAGCCCGGCACGGTCGATCTGACCATCAGCGTCGCGCCCGCCAAACGCTGGACCTTCGCGGTCGACCTCGACAACTTCGGCGCGGACGCGAGCGGCACCTGGCGGCTCGGCGCGCTGGCCCGCCTGAATTCGCCGTTCATGATCGGCGACAACCTCGACCTGCGGCTGCTCGGCGGCCAGCGCGGCGACACGCTCTATGGGCGCGTCGGCTACGAGGCACCGCTCAATGCGCAAGGCACGCGCCTCGGGGTCGCGGTGTCGCGGCTCAACTACGCGCTCGGCAAGGAGTTCGCCTCGCTCGACGCGCAGGGCGAGGCGACCGTGGTCGACTTCACGCTCACGCATCCGCTCGTGCGCACGCGCAATCAGAGCCTGTTGGGCCGCGTCAATTTCGAATACCGCGATCTGATCGACAACGTCGGCGTCGTCGATCAGCACAATCCGAGGTCGCTCGTGGAAGGCAGCATCGGCCTGAGCTACGAAAGCCGCGACGCGCTGTTCGGCGGCGGCTTCAACAGCGCCGACGTGGAGTTGCTGATCGGCAGCCTGCATTTCCGCAGCGCGGCGGCCGAGCAGCTCGATGCCTCGTCGTTGGGACGCGACACGCAAGGCAACGAACTGCGCGCGACTTTCTTTGCCAACCGCCTCAATGCGGTGACCGAGCGGTTCAGCGTGTTCGCCGGCGTATCCGGCCAGTGGGCCGCGACCACGCTCGACAGTTCGTCGCGCTTCCTGCTGGGCGGTCCGCACGCGGTGCGCGCTTATTCGCCCTCCGAAGCATTGGTCGACGAGGGGTTCGTCGCCACGCTCGAAGGCCGCTTTGCGATCGATGCGCGGGCGACCGTGTTCGGCTTCTTCGACTTCGGAACCGGCTGGTACAACGCCAGTTCGCGGCCGAACCAGGGCTCGAACGTCATCACGCGCAGCGGGGTGGGGGTCGGCGCATTCTGGGCCGCGCCGGGCGGCTTCTCGTTGCAGGGCACGGTCGCATGGCGCACGACCGCGCCCGACACGACCGGCGACGACAAGCTCCCACGCTTCTACGTACAACTGACGAAGACGTTCTGACGGGGCAACGCGGCATCGCGAAGAGCATCACAAAACACAGTATGACGAAGGGCAGCGAAAGCATGAATCGGGTCGCCGGTTGCCGCGCGCGCAGCGCTGGCGGCAGGATCGTTGAATCGTGGGTCGTGCCGGGAGGCTCCCGGCGCCGAGGTGTGCGATGAACAAGCCATGCAGGGCGCGGCCGAGGCGCGCCAACAACGCGATTGCCGGCGCGGTCGCCGCGCTGTTCGCGGCGTCGTGTCTGCCGTCCGCGTTCGCGAACCCGACCGGCGCGCAGGTGGTGGCCGGCACGGTCGGCATCAGCTCGCCGGGCGCGGGGCAGATGAACATTACGCAAGGCTCGTCGAATGCGATCGTCAACTGGAACACGTTTTCGATCGGCGCGGGCGAAGCGGTCAGGATCGTGCAGCCGTCGGCGGCTTCGGCCCTGCTCAACCGCGTGACGGGCAACGACCCCAGCGTGATCGCGGGACGCCTGCAGGCCAACGGCAAGGTGTTTCTCGTCAATCCGGCCGGGGTGATCTTTGCGCCGGGGTCGTCGGTGAACGTGGGGTCGATGATCGCCTCGACCCTCAACATCTCCAATGCCGATTTCCTCGCCGGCAACTATCGCTTCGTCGGCACCTCGGCGGCATCGGTCAGCAATGCCGGTTCGCTGACGGCGGCGGAAGGCGGCACCGTCGCGTTGCTCGGCGGCACGGTCAGCAATAGCGGCACGGTCAACGCGAAGCTCGGCACCGTCGCGCTGGGCGCGGGCAACGACATCACGGTCGACTTCGCCGGCGACGGCCTGACGACGCTGAAGATCAACCAGGGGGCGGCCAACGCGCTGATCGGCAACACCGGCACGCTGGCCGCCGACGGCGGCACGGTGGTGATGAGCGCGCAGACCGCCGACGCGCTGGCCGGCACGGTCATCAACCAGCAGGGCATCGTGCGTGCGCAAAGCCTCAGCGAACACGACGGCCATATTCTGCTCGACGGCGGCACGAACGGCGCGACGCTCGTGAGCGGAACGCTCGACGCGAGCGGCGGCGCCGGACAAACCGGCGGCCGGATCGACGTAACGGGCTACGACGTGGCGCTGCTCGCGGGCGCCTATGTCGATGCGAGCGGCGCCGCCGGCGGCGGCACCGTGCATTTCGGCGGCGGCTCGGCGGGTGCGGACCCGACCGTGCGCAATGCCAACGCGATCTGGATGTCGCCCACCGCGAGCATCCACGCGGACGCGCTCGTCGACGGCAACGGCGGCAACATCGCCGCCTATAGCGAGACGGTCAGCCGCATTTACGGCACGTTGACGGCGAAGGGCGGCCCGCAGGGCGGCAACGGCGGCCTGATCGAAACCTCGGGGCACACGCTCGACACGACCGGAATGAGCGTCGACGCATCGGCGCCGAAGGGGCAGGGCGGCCTGTGGCTGCTCGATCCGTTCGAGGTCGACATCGTGACGACCTTGCCCGAGGGTGCGGTCGCGCCGACCCCGTCGGCCGACAGCCCCGTGACGTTCGGCCCGTTCACGGGCACCACGTACATCCTCAACTCGGCGCTCACCGGTCCGCTGAGCGGCGGTACGTCGGTGAAGATATCGACCGGGCTCGATGCGAACAACGACGTGGGCGACATCGTGGTCGACGCACCGCTCAGCATCACGACCGGTACCAAGGCCGCGACGCTCACGCTGAACGCGACGGGCTCGGTGAAGATCAACAGCAACATCACGTCGAGCGCGGCCCCGCTCAGCCTGACTTTCGATGCGAACACCCAGGGGGCGAGCCCGAACAGTCTGATCGCGTTCCAGAGCGTCACCGTCAACACCAACGGCGGCGGCATCACGTTGAACGGCAACGGCGGGACCAGCCCGATCCTGATCGACACGTCGATCATCGACACGGCGGGCGGCGCGCTGTCGGCCAGCGGCACGTTCCCGCTCGAGGGCGTCGCGATCGGCTATCTGGTGACGGCATCGACAGGCATCCTCATCAACGCGTCGCAGATTTCCACCGAGGGCGGCCCGCAGACTCTTACGGGCGTTGCGCTGGGCCCGAACGCGGCGGGCGTTTCGATCGAGGGCGTCAGCACCATCTCGACGACCAGCGGCCCGCTCGACATCGAGGGCACGGCGACCGCCGGCGGCGCTTCCAACGACGGCGTGTTCGTGATCGGCGGCAACCAGATTCAGACCGGCAGCGGCGCGCTCAGCATCAACGGCCAGGGCAGTTCGAATATCGACCAGCCGGGCACCGGCGTATTTCTGTCGAACAGTTCCGTCAGCAGCGCGAGCGGGCCGCTCAGCGTGACCGGCACGTCCACGGGCAGCTTCGGCACCGGTGTTTACGTGTTCGGCGGCGTTTCAGAGGGCGACACCGGCACGCTGCAACCGGGGATCAGCAGTTCGGGCGGGGCGATCGCGATTGGCGGCAGCGTGTCGCAAAGCGGCGACGCGAGTCTCGGCATCGACGTCGAGAACACCACGATCTCCAACACGAGCGGCCCGATCAGCATGACGGGGGGCGTGACCGGCACCACCACCGGCGGCAGCTTCGCGACCGGCACCTATATCTACAACAGCACGTTGAGCACGGGCAGCGGCGCCATGGCCGCCTCGGGCAGCGTGTCGTCGAACATGAGCGTCAGTATCGGTCTCGACCTGCGCGGGTCGTCGGTCCAGTCGACGAGCGGCAACATCGCCTTCACGGGGCAGAGTGTCGGGACGGCGGCCGAAGGCTCCTCGGTGATCGGCCTCGCGCTGGAGAACACGCCTTGCGGCGACTGCGTGCAGCCCGGTCCCACCTCGATAACGACCGGCGGCACCGTGAGCCTCTACGGCAGCGGCGTCGGTTCCGGTGTCGAAGGCGTGCTGATTACCGATGCATCGTCGGTCACCTCGACCAACGGCGGTGCGATCGATATTCGCGGCGCGGTGACCGGACCCGTTGCCGCGAGCCCGAACCTGCAGGGCGACTATGGCGTGCTGATCAGCAGCGGCACGCTCAGCGCGACCGGGGCGAACACCACCATCGGCATCGCCGGTTCGACCACCACGACCGATCCGGGCGTCGCGATCGGCGTCCCGATGCCGGTCGACGAGTCGAGCGAGTTCGGCTTCTCCTTGACGACCACCGGTACGAACGGCAACAACGCGACGATTTCGACGGCGAATCCCGGCTCGATCGTATTGCGCGCATTCAACGACGGCACCGCGAGCAGCCTCGCCATCACGCAGGCGGCGCTGACCTCGCCGGGCGGCGTGCTGGCGATCATGCCGGCCTCGGTGGACCCGTCGAGCTTCGCGATCACCGCGCAGGACGGCACGCCGATCACGCTGCTCGGCGCGGGCGGCGGCCTCAGCATCGACGCCGCGACCTTCGCGACCTTCGCGTCGATCCCGAACATCGTGCTCGGGTCCAGCACGCAGACCGGCGCGATCACCGTCAACGGGCAGTGCGCGTCGGGCAGCACGACTTGCACGACGCGTCCGAGCTTCGCGAACAATCTCACGCTGACCAATCCGGGCGCGGGCAGTGGCGGGATCGCGCTGCCCTACGGCATCTCGATGCCGGGCCAAACCTTGACGCTGATTTCGGCCGGTCCCGTTACCGACCCCGGCGGCATTCAGGCGGCCGGACTGCTGCTCGCCGGGCCCGGCAACTTCCAGTTGACCGATCCGCAAAACGACGTCGCCGTGCTGGCGATGTCCCAGGCGGGCAACGTCGATTTTTCGGACTCCCATGGTTTCGTGATCGGTCCCCTGACGAGCCAGACGTTCAATTACGCCACAGGCAGCACGAGCACGGTCGACGCGACCAACTCCACGCTGACCGGCAACCTCGTCGCGACCGCGAGCAGCGGCAATATCGGACTCGGCGGCAGCACGCCTTCTGCGGCGGGGCCGAATACGAATCTGAGCACGAACGGCTCGATCGACCTCGTGATGGAGAGCGGCGTTTTCGTCGACGCGGGCAGCGGCACGCTCAGCGCCGGCAATGGCTGGCGCATCTGGGCCAGCACCTGGAACGGCGAGACGCGCGGCAGCGTACAGCCGAACACCGCGCAGCCGAATTTCTACGGTTGCCTGTTCGGTTCGGGCTGTAGCTGGGGCGGCACGGTGCCGACCAGCGGCGATCATTTCGTCTATGCCGCGCGGCCGACGCTGACCGTCACCGCGGACGGCGCGACCCGCTTCGTCGGCGCGCCGAACCCCGCCTTCACGTTCACGGCGAGCGGCCTGATCAATGGCGACACCGCCGCGGGCGCGTTGAGCGGCTCGGAGACGACCACGGCAAACGCCGGATCGCCGGCGGGGAGCTATCCGATCAACCCCAGCTTCGCATCGAACGTGGGCTATATCGTCAACGAATTGCCCGGCACGCTGACCGTGCTGCCGTTGCCGAACTCGCCGCAGCCGATCTTCGATCCGATCGCACACAGCGGATTGCAATCGGTGTTCGGCAGTCAGGAGCAGACCTTCGTCTACGAAAACAATCTGCAGGGCACCAACATCTGCATCGGCTCGAACCAGCCGCTCTTCAGCACGACGACACCGGGCGACAATCAGGACATTCTCGCGGTGGAGTGGAAGCGGGTGCGTTCGCAGCCGAACCTGAACAGCTGCATGCTGATCAACAGCCAGCACGGCTGCGGCGACTTCTAGCGTTGTTTGGGCGTTTCGCGCGGCGCTGTGGGGGCGCTTGCGTTAGCGTCGCTGACCTCCGCTGCCGCGCCGCCGGCCGGCGCATGCAGCGCGCGCAGTTGCGCGAGGGCCAGCTCCGCGCTGGCGACGAAGCGTTGCGACAGCCGCAATGCCTCGACGACCTCTTCATAGAGGGGCCGTTCCATGCCCATATGAATTCTGAAAAACCGCTCGGCGTGGATGCCGGGATGGTAATGCTGGCGAACCCGCTTGCCGTCGATCAGCCGCCGGTTGCCGAACAGCCTGCCGAGTGCCCATGAAAATGCGCCGTCTTCGCCGCCGACGCGGCGGAAGAATTCGTCGAGCGGAAAGCCGCCGAGCGCGCGATACACCGCGCGCCGGATCACCAGACTGCTCGGCACGGTATTGCTGAGGATCGCTGCATATTTGTCGAAGTCGGGATGCTCGACGATGGCCTGTGGAAAACCGACATAGTCGACGTCGAGCCGCACCGATGCTTCCCGCGGTGCGCGCTGCAAATACTGGCTGGCCGCAGCCAGTGCGCCGGGCAGGTATTCGTCGTCGGCGTCGATGAAGGCCAGCAGGTCCTGCGTCGCGTGCATCGCGGCCCAGTTGCGCGCGGCGGCGACGCCGCCGTTCACGTGCATGCGCAGCACTTCCACGCGCGCGTCGCGCTGGCGGTAATGCTGCGCGACGTCGAACGACGCATCGGTCGAGCCGTCGTCGACGACGATGATCTGCGCCGCCTCCGGCTGGATCAGGCAGCTGTCCAGCGCGCGCCCGAGCGTCGTCGCCATTTGCAGGCAGGGAATGATGATCGAGATCGGCACGATACGAATCCTGCTCGGTGATTCTGCTCAGTAAGCCTGTTCGATAAGCTCACTCAATAAGCCTGCTCAGGAATCCTGCGAAAGAGAGCGGATGGCGTACGCTTCGGACGTTGCGCTCATGGTTCGTCAGGATTCCACTGGATGGGGTCCGCGACGTCTACACTGGTCCGGCGCCCGGCGTCACCCTCAATTCCGTCGCTTCCGGATCGCCACCGATCCACACTGCGAGCGCCGTGAAGTTGTCGTGATTGGCGCTCGCGTTCGCGCGCACCTTGTCCGCCAGCGCGTCGAGCCACGCGGCGGGCGTCGCCGCCTGCGCCAGCGCGTCGACGATGCCGGCGTCGTCGGCGTACTCCCAGAGTCCGTCGGTGCAGATCAGGAAAGCGTCGCCGTCACGCAGCGCGAAGGTGCCGGCCACGCTCGCGATCTGCAACGGGTCCCGGGTGCCGAGCGCCGCATACAGCACATTGCGGCGCGGGTGATGGCGCATCTCCTCGGCGGCCAGCAGGTGGGCGTCGACCATCTCCTGGACCATGCTGTGGTCGCGCGTTCGCGCGCTGATTCCGCCATGGCGAAAGCAGTAGAGGCGGGTGTCGCCGCAGTGCGCCCACGCGGCCGTTCCGCAGTCCCGATCGATGGCGAGCAGCACGGCGGTCGAGCGCATGTCCTTCTCGTTGCCGTCGCCGCGCAACTGTTCTTCGACGATGTTCTCGTTGGCATGCGTGAGCGCGCTCGCGAGGCGCTCGCCGGTCGGCGGCAACTCGGCCACGGTCAGGTAGCGCAAATCTGCCAGTACGGAATCGACGACGAGGCGCGAAGCGACGTCGCCGCCGCCGTGTCCGCCGGCGCCGTCGGCGACGACGCAATAGTAGAGCCGTTCGCTCGACCAGTCGCCGAACGAATCTTCGTTGCGCGGGCGGCCGCCCCGGTCGGTCAGGCTTGCGGTGACGAGTTGCACCGTTGACCTCTCATGTGCTCGCGGTCTCTCGACCTTATTCCTGCGCGTGCGACTGCGCGGACAGAATGCCCAGCACCAGCAGGATGGCCATGCGATTGCACGGCGTGATGTCGATGCCGAGGTCCTGCTCGATCCACTGGCCGATTTCCGTGCGGCTGAAGTCGGCCGGGATCGAGCCTTTTTTCAGCGTGACGCCGAGCTTGCGGGCCCGATAGTGATACGACGCAATACCGTAACGCGCCGCCACTTGCGACAAACCGCCTTTCTCGTTCGAGAGCCAGCCGAGACTGCCGGCGAGCAGCATGCGGTCGGCGTCGTCGAGCGAGGCGATGAAGCGCGACGCCGATTCGCGCACTTCGGCTTCATGCAGGCCGTATTGCAATAGCACCGAGCCGATCGGGTCCGGATGAAAGGCCGCTTGCCGGTCGACTTCCGGCATCACGTCGTCTTCGTCGATCGACACGTTGCGCTGATGGCTCGCGCTGCGCAGGCAGTCGATCAGATAACGGCGGAAGTACGCGCACACCGCGTGGCTGCTCGAAGGCGCGCTGTGCAGCGGGAAGGTGGGCGATGCCGTCTGCGCGGCGTCGAGACGGAACACCTTGAAATAGAGGAACTGCGAGATCAGTTCTTCCTTGTCCTCGCCGAGCGCCTGCAACTCCGACGGATGGTAGCCCGTCAGCGCGCGGCGCACGATCGTGTAGATCGATGCCATCTCGTCATGGCTCAAACAGGTGCGGCGCTGCCACAGGTCGGGCAGCGCGCTTTCTCCAGCGTGGTCTATTACCGCTGCGCTTTGGATCTCTGCCACTTGTCACCCCGGAGTGGTGAACCTCGCTCGGGCGAGGCTCTACTGGTTAACTGCCCATTCTTGGCGAGTCCGTGATGCACGGGACTCCAGTCCTCGACGAATCCGTGCAGCCGCGCCGCCCTCCCAGACAGCGGCGCGTCAAATCCATGCAATACCGGTAATGCCGCGCGGCAACCGGTAGAGTGACTGGAAACAGCGTTAGTCTATTGGCCCGTTTTCTTTAATACAAGATAAAACTTAATGGGCTATTCGACATTTATGCGCATTGTCGTATTTCTATCGGGACTAACCCGTAATTATGATTTAAGCGCTTAGCGGTGCAAAAAAAGTTTAATTTTTTTGCAAAATCGGGGTGCCGGATTCGTTTACCACTATGCCGGAACATCCCGCCGATCGACCGACCCAAAAGGGACAGTGGCGAAATTATAGGACGACCGTTTAGTCTGATGATTACGATTTTTTCTGGAACAGAAAGCTGCGAGCGTTTTAAATATTTATAGAATTGGAAGCTATTTCATATAGTATTTAACTTAATTAATCAAAATGACTTTTTATTGCTGTCCGGCTTTGATTTTCCGGGCCGCGTGCTATTCTCATATCGAATTGCCAATGAGAAAACGTAAGCTTCGCTAAAAGATCGCGTGAGTCCGGCGCGGGCAATTTAAATAGAGTTAAGAGGTATTTCGGGGGAGCGCTCATTCCCTGGCGGCAAGGCAACCCGTACCGGTCCTTTACGGTGCGTCGAGACTACTCATCCGAGACCGATACAAGACATGGCCACGCTTGCTGCGGGCGTATTGCTTGCCGAGATATCCGCCGAGAGTCCGTGCGGAGACGACCTTGAGTACCACCCTGACTTCCTGCAACTCGAGCAGGTCGTGCATGGCAAGCCCGAGGTGCAGTACGGCGAGACTACCGTCGCCGCCACGCCGCCCGACTGGAAAGTCGCGGAAGCGCTGTCACTCGATCTGCTCGCGAGAAGCCGTGATTTGCGAGTCGCGGTGCACCTGTCGCGCGCGCTGCTGAATCGCAAGGGTTTCGCCGGCTTTGCCGAGGGTCTTGCGCTGGTGCAGGGGCTGCTCGAACAGCGCTGGGATCATGTGTATCCGCAACTCGATGCGGACGACGACAACGATCCGACCGCCCGCGTCAACACGCTCACCGCGCTGACCGAAGCCTCCGGCATGCTGCTGGACGTGCGCGATGCCGCGCTCGTGTCGTCGCGCGCGCATGGCATCGTCAGTTTGCGCGACATCGAATATGCGACCGGCGAAGTGCCGCTCGCCAATGGCGTCGAAGCGCCGTCGCTCAGCTCGATCGACGCGGTGATCGCCGACGCGCACGAAGACGCGGTGGCCACGCACGCCGCCTTGCTCGACGCGCTGCATGCCGGGATGCGCATCGAGACGGTCTTGACCGAACACGTCGGCGCCGCGCGCGCCATCGACCTCTCGCCGCTCACGAAGCTGCTGCGGCGCGCCGCCGACTTTCTCGGCGAACGTCTCGGCACATCGGCCGTCGCGGCGGAGGGGGCGCTGGACGAGGCGGCGGCCGGCGAGGCCGCGCCGGGTCAACGCGCGGGCGCGGCGCCGGCGCCGGTGTCCGGCGACATCACGGATCGTCAGGACGTGATCCGCGTGCTCGACAAGATCTGCGCGTACTACGAGCGTCACGAACCCTCCAGCCCGGTGCCGCTGCTATTGCTGCGCGCGCGCCGTCTGGTCGACAAGAGCTTTATGGAAATCCTGCAGGACCTCGCGCCCGAAGGAATGAGCCAGGCCCGGCAGGTAGGCGGTATCGAGAACGAGTAAGCAGTCAGCCGGGGATGTGCTTTTTGCGTTTAGCAACGCCAGTCACGCGCCATGCTGCTCGCGGCCGTGCGGCGTCAACCAGGGGAATGGTCGTGGCCAAGGAAAGCAGCCAGAAATTCATCGCGCGCAATCGGGCGCCGCGGGTTCAGATCGAGTACGACGTCGAAGTCTACGGCTCGGAGAAGAAGGTCAATCTGCCCTTCGTCATGGGCGTGCTGGCCGATCTCTCCGGGCAGCCGGCGGACCCGCTCGCACCGGTGGCGGATCGCAAGTTTCTCGAGATCGACGTCGACAATTTCGACGAGCGTCTGAAGTCGATGAAACCGCGCGTTGCCGTGCAGGTGCCGAACATGCTGACGGGCGAGGGCAACCTCGCCGTCGACATGACCTTCGAGAGCATGGACGACTTCTCGCCCGCGGCGGTCGCGCGCAAGGTGGATGCGCTGGCCAAGCTGCTGGAAGCGCGCGGCCAGTTGCAGAACCTGCTGACGTACATGGACGGCAAGACCGGCGCCGAGGACCTGATCGCGAAGCTGCTGAGCGATCCGGCCTTGCTGCAGTCGCTGGCGTCCGCGCCGAAGCCGCAGGAATGAGTGTGAACCACAGGGGAGTCTGACCATGGCCGAACCTAGTACCCAAGGGCAAGCGCAACCCGGCGAAACCTCGCTCGAAATGAGCGATTTCGCGAACCTGCTGCAAAAGGAATTCAAGCCGAAGAGCGACAAGGCGAAGGAAGCCGTCGAAACGGCGGTGCGCACGCTCGCCGAACAGGCGCTGCGCGATACCAACGTGATTTCCGGCGACGTGCTCGCGACGATCGAATCGCTGATCGCGCAGATCGACGCGAAGCTGACCGCGCAGATCAACCAGATCATCCACTCGGAAGAGTTCCAGAAAGTCGAGAGCGCATGGCGCGGCTTGCACTATCTGGTGAACAACACCGAGACGGACGAAACCCTGAAGATCCGCGTGATGAACGTATCGAAGGGCGATCTGTACAAGACGCTCAAGAAGTACAAGGGCACCGCGTGGGATCAAAGCCCGTTCTTCAAGAAGCTCTATGAAGAGGAGTACGGCCAGTTCGGCGGCGAGCCGTACGGCGCGCTGGTGGCCGATTACCACTTCGACAACAGCGGCCCCGACGTCGATCTGCTGACGCAGATGGCGAAGATCTCCGCCGCCGCGCATGCGCCGTTCATCGCGGGCGCCGATCCCGCCGTGATGCTGATGGACTCCTGGCAGGAGCTGGCGAATCCGCGCGACCTGACGAAAATATTTCAAACTCCTGAGCATGCGGCCTGGCGCTCGCTGCGCGAATCGGAAGATTCGCGCTACGTGGGTCTCGCGATGCCGCGCTTTCTCGCCCGCGCGCCGTATGGCGCGAAAACCAACCCGGTCGAGGAGTTCGATTTCGAGGAAGACACCGCCGGCGCCGACAGCAGCAAATACTCATGGGCCAATGCGGCCTATGCGATGGCGACCAACATCAATCGCTCGTTCAAGATGTATGGCTGGTGCTCGCGGATTCGCGGCATCGAGTCGGGCGGCGCGGTCGAGAATCTGCCGGTGCATGCGTTCCCCACCGACGATGGCGGCGTGGACATGAAGTGCCCGACCGAAATCGCCATCAGCGATCGCCGCGAAGCCGAACTGGCGAAGAACGGTTTCATGCCGCTCGTGCACAAGAAGAACTCCGATTTCGCCGCCTTCATCGGCGCGCAGTCGCTGCATAAGCCCGCCGAGTACGAAGACCCGGACGCCACCGCGAACGCGAATCTGGCCGCCCGTCTGCCGTACCTGTTCGCGTGCAGCCGCTTCGCGCACTACCTGAAGTGCATCGTGCGCGACAAGGTCGGCAGCTTCAAGGAGAAGGACGACATGCAGCGCTGGCTGCAGAACTGGATTCTGCAGTACGTCGATGGCGATCCCGCGCACTCGACGGAAGAGTCCAAGGCAAGACGGCCGCTTGCAGCCGCGGAGGTGGTCGTCGAAGAAGTGGAAGGCAATCCGGGGTATTACACGTCGAAGTTTTTCCTGCGTCCGCATTACCAGTTGGAAGGCCTGACCGTATCGCTACGGTTGGTTTCGAAGCTTCCGTCCGCCAAGGCGGCATGACGGAAATCCCTTTTTTTCAGTGACGAATTGTTTTGAGCGGAGAAAGACATGGCCATCGATATGTTCATGAAGCTGGGCGATATTAAGGGCGAGTCGCAGGACAAGACCCATAAGGAAGAAATCGAAGTGCTGGCATGGAGCTGGGGGCTGAGCCAGAGCGGCACGATGCACATGGGGACGGGCGGCGGGGCCGGCAAGGTATCGGTGCAGGACCTCTCGTTCACCAAATACAGCGACAAGGCCACGCCGCCGATCATGGCGGCCTGTACCAAGGGCACGCACATCGACAAGGCGCTGCTGACCGTGCGCAAGGCCGGCGGCGACAACCCGCTCGAGTACTACAAGGTCACGCTCGAAGGCGTGCTGGTCAGCTCCTACTCGACGGGCGGCTCGGGCGGCGAAGAGCGTTTCACCGAGAACGTCACGCTCAACTTCGAGAAGTTCCATGTCGAGTATCAGCCGCAAAACGCCAAGGGTGCGAAGGAAGGCGGGGTGGTCGAAACGAAGTGGAACATTCCCGCCAACGCCGAGAGTTGAGCGGCAGGCAGCATGGGACGACCGCACCGCGCCGGCCACGCCGCCGCGGTGCGGCGGCGGGTGGGATGACCTCAGCCTGAGCGGAGCGAACCGGCATGACAGCAGAAGAGTGTTTGCGCGCGGGCGATGTCGACGGATGCCTGAGCGAATTGCAGAACCAGGTTCGCAAGGACCCGTCGAAAGCCGCTTATCGCGTCTTTCTGTTCCAGTTGCTCGCGGTGACGGGCGCGTGGGATCGCGCGCTGACGCAACTGAACGTGGTGGGCGAACTCGACGCCGCGGCGTTGCCGATGGTGCAAACCTATCGCGCGGCGTTGCAGTGCGAAGCATTGCGCGACGCGGTGTTCAAAGGCGAACACGCGCCGCTGATTTTCGGCGAGCCGACCGGCTGGCTCGCCTTGCTCGTCGAAGCATTGCGGCTCGAAGCCGCGGGCGATGCCGGCGCGGCGGCGGCCGCGCGCGCGCAGGCGCTCGAGGAAGCGCCGGCCACCGCCGGCACGCTGAACGGCGAGCCGTTTGCATGGCTCGCCGATGCCGACAACCGGCTCGGCCCGACCCTCGAAACCGTGCTGAACGGCCGCTATTACTGGATTCCGTTTGACCGTATCAAACGCATCGTGATCGAGCCGCCCTCGGACCTGCGCGACCGGGTCTGGATGCCGGCTATCTTTACCTGGGCCAACGACGGCCAGGCCGCCGGCCTGATTCCGGCCCGCTATCCGGGCACGCTCGCTCATCCGGATCGCGCGTTGTGGCTCGCGCAACTGACCGATTGGAGCAGTGACGATCCGGCGACCGCGCGGCCCGTCGGACAGCGCATGTTCGCCTCGGAGGCGAACGACTACGCGCTCTTCGACGTGCGAACCATCGAACTGGAAAGCCGTGCTGCGGACCCCGAAGAGAACGGCGCGGCCGTCCCCGATCATGGCTGAGCTGACCGCCCGCGACCGCCTGCAGCCGTCACTGCTCGACCGGCTGACCGATCTCGAACCCGAGGCGAGCCAGGAAGCGCGCGAGCGCCGCGTGCTGTCGATGCGCGCACTGCGCGAGAGCGTGCAGCGCGACCTCGCCTGGCTGCTGAATGCGAACGGCCTCGCGTCGGTGCAGGACCTGAGCGGTTATCCGTACGTCGCGACCTCGGTCATCAACTTCGGCTTGCCGGACATTGCCGGCAAGACCGCCTCGGGGATCGATCCGCTGCGGCTCGAACGGCTGGTGCGCGACGCGATCTGGGCGTTCGAGCCGCGCATTCTGCGCGATACCGTGCGGGTCAGTTCGATGCAGTTCGAAGAAACCACCGGGCGTCATAACACCGTGTCGTTTCTGGTCGAGGGCGACCTGTGGGCGCAGCCGTATCCGGAGCGGCTCTACTTCAGGACCGAACTGGACCTGGAGGCCGGCGAGATGCGCGTGATCGATCAGGGCGGACCGCGCTGACGCCATGAATCCCGACCTGATCAAATACTACAGCCAGGAACTGCAGCATCTGCGGGAGATGGGCGGCGAGTTCGCGCGCGAATTTCCGAAGATCGCCGGCCGCCTCGGCATGGAAAGTCTCGAATGCGCGGACCCGTATGTGGAGCGTCTGCTCGAAGGCTTCAGTTTTCTCGCGGCGCGCGTGCAACTGAAAATCGACGACGAGTTTCCGCGCTTTACCCAGCACCTCGCCGAACTGGTGTACCCGCATTACCTCGCGCCGACGCCGTCGATGGCCGTGGTGCAGATCCAGCCCGACCTGAGCAGTTCGAGTCTCGCGGAAGGCGTGCGCATTCCACGCGGCAGCGCGCTGCGCAGCGTGCTCGACAAGAACGGTTCGACGCGTTGCGAATACCGCAGCGCCCATGAACTGGCGCTCTGGCCGCTCGAAATCGCCGAGGCGCGCTTCTTTACGCATACCGGTTCGCTCGGCGGTATCGACAGCGCGCTGCCGGCGAGCATGGCGGGCGGCGGCGCCATCAAGGCCGGCCTCAGATTGCGGCTGCGCGCGACCGGCGGCCTGAAATTCAACCAGTTGAAGCTCGACCGGCTGACGCTGTATCTGCGCGGCACCGACGGCATGGCCACGCGCATCCACGAGCGTCTGCTGGGTTCGGTGAGCGGCATCGTCGTGCTGCCGGCCAAACGTCCGGCGGCATGGCACGTGCAGTTGCCGGCGAGCGCGCTGCGCCCGCTCGGTTTTGCCGACGACGAAGCGCTGCTGCCGCTCAGCGGCCAGTCGTTCCCGGGCTACCGTTTGCTGCAGGAGTACTTCGCTTTTCCGCAGCGCTTCATGTTTCTCGCGATCGACGGCTTGCAGGCGGCGCTGCGCCGTTGCGCGGAGACCGAACTCGAAGTCATCGTGCTGCTCAAGCGTGGCGATCCGCAGCTCGAACAATCGCTCGACGCCGGCAATTTCGCGCTGCACTGCACGCCCGCCATCAACCTGTTTGCGAAGCGTACCGACCGCATCGCGCTCTCGGACGAGCAGTTCGAATATCACGTGGTGGCCGATCGCACCCGGCCGATGGACTTCGAGATCTACCGGATCGAGACCGCGACCGGCTATAGCGCGAGCGCGGGCGGCGAGCAGCAGTTCGAGCCGTTCTATCACGCGCGCGATCTCGGCGCCATGTATCGGGCCGGCGCCTACTATCAGGTGCGCCGCGAGAAGCGTTTGCCCTCGTCGCGGCAGCATGAGCGCGGACCGCGTAGCAGCTATCTCGGCAGCGAGATGTACATCGCGCTGGTGGATGCGAAGCATGCGCCGTTTCGCGCCGACCTGCGGCAACTCGGCCTGCAGGTGCTGTGCACCAATCGCGACTTGCCCCTGACGATGCCGGTCGGCGTCGGCCCCGCCGATTTCACGCTCGACGTCGAAGCGCCGGTGCAGAGCGTGCGCTGCGTGAACGGCCCGAGCCGGCCGCTGCCGTCGTATGCGCATGGGGCCGTGGCGTGGCGGCTGTTGAGCCACCTGTCGTTGAACTACGCGTCGCTGCTCGACAACGACGCGCGCGAGGGCGCTCGCGCGCTGCGCGATCTGCTGAGCCTCTACTGTCCCGTCGACGATATCGCCAGCCAACGGCTCGTGGAAGGCGTGCGCTCGATCGATGCGCGCTCGGTGACGCGCCGCCTGCCATGCGCCGGACCGATCGTGTTCGGCCGCGGTCTCGAAGTGACGCTGACGCTCGACGAAGCCGCGTTCGAAGGCGCCGGCGCGTTTCTGCTCGGCGCCGTGCTCGCGCATTATTTCGCGCAATACGTCTCGATCAATTCGTTCACCGAGACCGTGGTGAAGACGCTTTCCCGCGGCGAGATCATGCGCTGGCCAGCGAGGGTCGGACAATGCCGGACGCTCTGACGCTGCTGCGCCGGCTCGAGGACGACGCGCGCCGCTTCGACTTCTTCCAGGTCGTGCGGCTGCTGGAGAACGCGTACCCGGACAAGCCGCGCGTGGGCGAGTCGATGCAGCCGCGCGACGACGCGATCCGTTTCGTGCAGGAACCCGAACTGGTGTTCCAGCCGACCTCGCTCGGCGCCTTCACGCCGGCCGGCGAACGCCATGCCGCGCGCCTCGCGGTCAAGTTCTTCGGCCTGTTCGGCCCGCACGGCCCGCTGCCCACGCACTTGACGGAATACGCGCGCGATCGTGCGCGCAATGCGGGCGACCCGACCTTCGCGCGTTTTCTCGACGTCTTCCATCACCGCATGGTGACGCTGTTCTACCGCGCGTGGGCCAATGCGCAGCCGGCCGTGAGTCTCGACCGACCGGGGCGCGACCGCTTTTCCTTTTATGTCGGCAGCCTGTTCGGGCTCGGCGAGCCGGCGCTGCGCGAGCGCGACGCGGTGCCCGATTTCGCCAAGCTGCACTTCGCCGGTCTGCTGGCCGGGCCGACCCGTCCGGCCGCCGGATTGAAGCTCGTCCTGACGCGCTTTTTCAACCTGCCGGTCGAGATCGAGCAGTGGGTCGGCCATTGGATGACGCTGCCCGCCGGTTCGCTGCTGCGTCTGGGCGCGGCCGACGGCGCCGCGCTCGGCGTGGCGACGCTGCTCGGCACGCGCACGTGGGATTGCCAGCATAAGTTTCGCATCGTCATCGGACCGCTGAGCCGCGCCGATTACGAGCGCTTTCTGCCGGGCGGCGAGAGCCTGAAGCGTCTCGTCGACTGGGTGCGCAACTACGCGCGCGACGGGCTCGACTGGGACCTGAGGCTCGTGCTCAGACAGGAAGACGTGCCGCGTCTGCAACTCGGGCGTCACACGCGGCTCGGTTACACCACCTGGACGCTCGGCCAGGCGGCGCAAGGCGATCAGCGCCAGCTGGTGCTGCAGCCGACCGCGCCGGATGGCCGTTCACGGATTGCCGCGGCGGCGCGTGCGCCGTCTTCTTCTGCGGTGCCATCATCGACATCATCGGGGGAATAGCCATATGGCCGAGATCAAACGGGCAGCCTTGTTCGGCAAGCTGAACAAGCTCGGATTCCGCGCAATCGAAAGCGCGAACGTGTTCTGCAAATTGCGTGGCAATCCTTATATCGAGCTTGTGCACTGGTTCCATCAGATCCTGCAACTGCAGGACTCCGACCTGCACCGCATCGTCAAGCACTATGGGCTGGAGCCTTCCGGCCTCGCACGCGATCTGACCGAAGCGCTCGACCGCCTGCCGCGCGGCTCGGGTTCGGTGACCGATATTTCCTCGCAGGTCGAGGAAGCGGTCGAGCGCGGCTGGGTGTTCGGCTCGCTGATGTTCGGCGAGTCGCAGGTGCGCACCGGCCATCTGGTGGTCGGCCTGCTGAAGACGCCGTCGCTGCGCAACAGCCTGTACGGCATCTCGCGCCAGTTCGAGCGCATCAAGCTCGAGGCGCTCGTCGACGAATTCGACAGCCTGCTGCGCGAGTCGCCGGAAGCGGCGATGAGCGCGAGCGACGGTTTTCAGGCGGGCGGCGCGCAGGGCGCGGGCGCCGATGCGGGTGATGCAGGCGGTCCCGTGCCGGCCGCTGCGCTCGGCAAGCAGGAAGCGCTGCGGCGCTTCACTACCGATCTGACCGAGCAGGCGCGCAACGGCAAGCTCGATCCGATCGTCGGGCGCGACGAGGAAATCCGCCAGGTGGTCGACATTCTGATGCGCCGCCGCCAGAACAATCCGATCCTGACCGGCGAGGCGGGCGTCGGCAAGACCGCGGTGGTGGAGGGCTTCGCGCAGCGCATCGCGGCGGGCGACGTGCCGCCGTCGTTGCGCGACGTGCAGTTGCGCACGCTCGACGTCGGTCTGCTGCAGGCGGGCGCGAGCATGAAGGGCGAGTTCGAGAACCGCTTGCGGCAGGTGATCGAAGAGGTGCAGGCCTCGGAAAAGCCGATCATTCTGTTTATCGACGAAGCGCATACGCTGGTCGGCGCGGGCGGAGCGGCTGGCACCGGCGACGCGGCGAACCTGCTGAAGCCGGCGCTCGCGCGCGGCACGCTGCGCACGGTGGCGGCCACCACGTGGGCCGAATACAAGAAGCACATCGAGAAGGACCCGGCGCTGACGCGGCGCTTCCAGGTCGTGCAGGTCAGCGAGCCGGACGAGACCAAGGCCATTTTGATGATGCGCGGCGTCACCTCGACGATGGAGCAGCATCACAAGGTGCAGGTGCTCGACGAAGCGCTCGAAGCGGCGGTGAGGCTCTCGCATCGCTATATTCCTGCGCGCCAGTTGCCCGATAAATCGGTCAGCCTGCTCGACACGGCCTGCGCGCGCGTGGCGGTCAGCCAGCACGCGACGCCGGCTTCGGTCGACGATTCGCGCAAGCGTATCGGGGCGCTCGAAACCGAACTGGCGATCATCGGCCGCGAAAATGCGGTGGGCGTCGACACGCGCGAGCGTCAGGCCGCGGCCGCGGAAAAGCTCGCCGCCGAGCAGGCGCGTCTCGCCACGCTCGACGCCCGCTGGCAGGCAGAAAAAGAACTGGTGACGCGGATTCTCGATCTGCGCGCGCAATTGCGCGGCGAGACCGGCAAGGTGGAAGGCGCGGCGCAGGCCGGCGCGGCGAACGAAGCAGAGCGGGAAGCGAACCACGCAGCGGACCACGAAGCGAACCGCTCAGCGGCTGAAACCGGCGCTTCCGGCGACACCGCCGCACGCGAGGCACGGCTCGCCGAACTGCGCGAGCTGCAGGCGCAACTCGCGCAGCATCAGGGCGAAGACCCGCTGATTCTCCCCACCGTCGACCAGCAGGCGGTCGCTTCCGTCGTGCAGGACTGGACCGGCATACCGGTCGGCCGGATGGTCCGCAACGAAATCGAAAACGTCCTTAAGCTCGCGGAGAATCTGAACCGGCGCATCATCGGCCAGGCGCATGCGACCGAGATGATCGCGCGGCGCATCCAGACCTCGCGCGCCGGTCTCGACAATCCGAACAAGCCGATCGGCGTGTTCATGCTCGCCGGCACTTCGGGGGTCGGCAAGACCGAGACCGCACTGGCGCTCGCCGAGGTGCTGTACGGCGGCGAGCAGAACGTCATCACGATCAACATGAGCGAGTATCAGGAGGCGCATACGGTGTCGTCGCTGAAGGGCGCGCCGCCGGGATATGTCGGCTACGGCGAGGGCGGCGTGCTGACCGAGGCGGTGCGCCGCCGTCCGTACAGCGTGGTGCTGCTCGACGAAGTCGAGAAGGCCCATCCGGACGTGCACGAAATCTTCTTCCAGGTGTTCGACAAGGGCTGGATGGAAGACGGCGAGGGCCGCGTGATCGACTTCAAGAACACGCTGATCCTGCTGACCACCAATGCGGGCACGGACCTCATCACGAGCCTGTGCAAGGACCCGGAACTGATGCCGGAGCCCGAGGGCATCGCCAAGGCCCTGCGCGAGCCGCTGCTCAAGGTGTTTCCGCCGGCCCTGCTCGGGCGTGTCGTGGTGATTCCGTACTACCCGCTCTCCGACGAGATGCTCGGCGCGATCATCCGCCTGCAGCTTGGGCGGATCGAAAAGCGCCTGCGCGTCTCGCACAAGGTTCCGTTCAGCTACGACGACGACGTGGTGAAGTTGATCGGCAGCCGCTGCACCGAGCTCGAAAGCGGCGGCCGCATGATCGATGCGATTCTGACCAACACGCTGTTGCCGCGTATCAGCACGGAATTCCTGACGCGCATGATGAACGGCAGCGCGGTCGCGAAAGTGCAGATCGGGGCGCGCGACGGCGAGTTTCTCTATACGTTCGATTGATCGGACCGACGCGACGTTCGCGCGGATTTTCGGCTACTTCGCATGGTGAGTGCCTTTCTATGCCGCAACAAGTCAGCATGGGCGCAACGCTGCAATGTTCGTTCGGCGCGGCGCCTTCGTCTCTCGTGGTGCTGCCGGTCAATCGCGTGATGGGCGAAGGGCCGCCCGCGGCCAACATCATGGATCACATTCCGCTCGTCAACATCATGCCGTTCGGCGTGTGCAGCTCGCCCGCCAATCCGACGGTGGCCGCCGCGACGGCCGCCGCGCTGGGCGTGCTGACGCCGATGCCGTGCATCCCGGCCACCCTGTCGCCGTGGGCGCCCGGCGCGCCGACCGTGCTGCTCGGCAACCAGCCGTCGCTCGATAACGTCTCGACCTGCATGTGCAACTGGGGCGGGGTGGTCACGATCGTCAATCCCGCGACCGTCAAGACGATGATTCCGTGACATGACCACGCAAAATCAGAACCGCCACGTCACCGTCAGTTGCGCGCCTGCCGGCCAGGACCTGCTGTTTCTGCACCTGAGCGGCACCGAAGAGTTGGGACGCCTCTGCGAATGGCGGCTCGATCTGCTGAGCCAGCGCAACGATCTGCAAGCCGCCGATCTGCTCGGGCAGGACATCTCGATCGCGCTGTCGCTGCCCGGCGACGGCGAGCGGCAATTCAACGGGATCGTCACGGCCTTCCGCATCGTCGCGCCGGGCGACAGCGTGCGCAACCGCATGGCGCGCTACGAAGCCGTGGTGCGGCCGCGGCTGTGGCTGCTCACGCGTGCGTCGCACAGCCGGTTTTTCCACGAAAAAAGCGTGCTGGATATCGTGACCGGCGTGTTGCAGGACTACAGCATCGACCTCAGCAATAAATGCCAGGCGAGCTATCCGACGCTGCCGCACTGCGCGCAATACCGCGAAACCGACTTCGCTTTCGTAAGCCGCCTGATGGAGCACGAGGGCATCTACTACTACTTCGAGCACAAGGCGGGCAAGCATACGCTGGTATTGACCGATTCGAGCGACGTGCACGCGCCGATCGAGCACTATGCGACGATCTCCTACGATGCGTGGCACGAACCGTCGAACGAGAAGGAATGCGTGTATGCGTGGAGTTCGGGCGCGGAATTGCAGACCGGCAAGTATGAAGTCAACGACTACGATTTCGAAAAGCCTTCGTCGAGCAACCAGCAAGGGCTGCTGTCGCGCGCGACGCGGCCGAAAGTCTACGATCCGCCGGTGTACACGATGCAGGAGCATCTGAGTGGCCACGTGCAATCCGGCGACGGCGATCGGTATGCGAAGGTCGGCATCGAGATTCGCCAGGCGCGCAACGACAGCATTTCGGGCCGTTCGAGCGCGCGCGGCATCTGGCCGGGCGGCCAGTTCAAGCTCGAACATCACGCCTGCGACGCGCAAAACCACGATTATCTGGTGGTCAGCGCGACGTACGAGATCAATTCGGATGTCTATGTATCGACGGTGCGCCATGATCCGTCGCTGCCGTTCTTCGACTGCGCCTTCACCGCGTTGCGCAAGGAAAACCACTTCCGCTCGGAGCGGCTGACCGTTCAGCCGGTGGTGGCGGGCCCGCAGACCGCGGTGGTGGTCGGCCCGGACGGCGAGGAAATTCTCACGGACAAATACGGCCGCATCAAGGTGCAGTTTCATTGGGAGCAGTTCGCGCCGCCGGCCGATGCGGACGCGCGCATGAAGCGCTGCTGGGTACGCGTTTCGCAGAGCTGGGCCGGCAAGAACTGGGGCACGTTCTTCCTGCCGCGCATCGGTCAGGAAGTGGTCGTCGAATTCGTCGAGGGCGACCCGAACCGGCCGCTCGTGACCGGCTGCGTCTACAACGCGAATACGATGCCGCCGTACGCGCTGCCGGCGAATCAGATGTTCTCGACGTTGAAGAGCAATTCGACCAAGGGCGGCGGCGGCTTCAACGAAATGCGTTTCGACGACGACAAGGGCAGCGAGCAACTGTTCTTCCACGCCGAGAAGGATCACGAGACGTGGGTGAAGAACGACATGCTGAACAACGTCGGCAACGATCGGCATCTGAAGGTGACCGGCAACGAGTTCATCGCGATCACGGGTGCGCGCCACGATGCCGTGACCGGCGACCAGAACGCCGAGGTCGACGGCAATGCGTCGCTGAAGGTCGGGCAGAAGCTGCAGGAAAAAGTCGGCATGGACTATGCGATCGATGCCGGCATGAATATCCATATCAAGGCGGGCATGAACGTCGTGATCGAGGCGGGCGCGAGCATCACGCTGAAGGCGGGCGGCGCCTTCGTGGTGATCGGCCCGGCGAGCGTGGCGGTGTCGGGCACGCCGATCCTGCTCAACTCGGGCGGCTCGGCGGGCTCGGGCAGCGGCTCGTCGCCGACCGCGCCGACCGCGCCCAAAGATGCCGACGACGGCACCAAAAAAATCAAATCGTGAGTGATGCACCGGACCGGTTGTGGGGAGCCAAGTGAACTATCCGATTCTTTCGCTGCGGGTTGCGCGGTTCAACGACGAGACGCTGGCCGAGCCGATCGCGATCGCGTTCGGCCCGGCGGGCGGCACGATCGGCCGGGCCAACGACTGCACGCTGGTGCTGCCGGATCAGCAGCGCGCGATCTCGCGCGTTCACGCGCGCATCGAGTTCCGCGGCGGCGACTACCTGCTGTGCGATCTGGGCAGCAATCCGAGCGTGCTGAATCAGCGCGCGCTCGGCGGCACGCGCGAGGCACGACTCGCGGACGGCGACCGTCTGCTGATCGGTCCGTATCTGCTCGAAGTGTCGCTCGGCGAGCCGGCGGCAGGGGTGGGCGGCCTGACGGGCGGGCATGATCCGCTGAGCGCCGCGCAGGTGCTCGGTGGTCCGCTGCCGGCCGATTCGCAAGGTGACGCGCTGCGGCTCGGCGCGCTCGATCCGCTCGGGCAGCCGGGCTTCGGCGAAGCGCAGCGGATTTCGTCGCGGCCGGGCTTCGCGGGCTCGGAGAGCGATCATGTGTCGCCGGAGTGGCAGGCGTTTGCGGTGCCGCAGGCGCAGGCGCCGCGCCCGCCGTCGAGTCAGCCGCCGGGTCAGCCGTCTTACCCGTCGTCGAGCCAGTCGTCGCACCAGGATCAAGGCGCGGCGGCGCCCGCCGGTGGCATTCCGGCGGACTACGATCCGCTCGCCGATGCGTTGGCGCAGTGGGAAACGCCCGCGCAGGCGGGCGCTGCGTCGTATGCGG
>NZ_VWWM01000082.1:0-26509 GCF_011752945.1 Paraburkholderia sp. Cy-641 | reverse complement strand
GGTTTGCCGCGTGCATCGGGGCGCGTGCCGGCGTCGCGCGTCGGCCGTGCCGATCTGGCCGTCCGCATGCTGGCGGGCGCGCTGTTGACGCTCGCGGTGACCACGCTGTCGGCCTCGATGGGCGCGGCGTGGAGCGGGGTGTTGTCGGTGTTTCCGCTGCTCGGCAGCGTGCTCGCGGTGTCGGCGCAGCGCGAGCACGGCGCGGACTTCGTCGCGCGGCTGACGCGCGGCATGGTGATCGGGCGCGGCTCGTTCGCGGCGTTCTTCGCCGTGACCGCGACGATGCTGCCGCAATACGGCGTGGCGGCGAGCTTCGCGTGCGCGGCGGTGGTATCGGTCGTCGTGCAGGGCTTGACGCGGCGCATGCTCGCCGCACCGCGCAGCGAGCGCGCGGCGCGCGAAGTGGCCGCCGGGCCACGGGCGGAGTGAGGCACGCCGGGCGATGCACGATTACCTGACTTCTTCCGGCGTCCCGCCATCGGTGAATGCGCAGCTTCGGCCTCGCCAGATCGGCTTGCAGGACCGCCATGCGGGCGATCGGCGCGCCGGCACGGCGGGCAGCGCCTCGCGTGCGGACGAGGTGCGCTCCGTGCGCTCTTTCCCCCGCGCGAGCCGCATCGGGCTCATCTCCGACACGCACAATCTCGTGCGCCCCGAAGCTTTGCGCTACCTCGAAGGCTGCGACGCGATCGTGCACGCGGGCGACATCTGCAACCCGGACGTGCTCGATGCGCTCGCACGGATCGCGCCGGTCACGGCGGTGCGCGGCAACAACGATACCGGCGACTGGGCCGCTTCGTTGCCGACGCACGCGCGGCTGATCGTGCAGCAGGTGACGATTCTCGTCGTGCACGATATCGCCGACCTCGGTTGCGCGCCGCGCGACGAAGGCATCGCCGTGGTCGTGAGCGGCCATTCGCACAAACCGTCGATCGGCGAGCGCGACGGCGTGCTGTTCGTCAATCCCGGCAGCGCGGGGCCACGACGTTTCAGGCTGCCGGTGTGCGCGGGCATGCTGCTTATCGACGGCGAGCAGGTCAGCGCGACGTTCGATGCGCTGCTGACGTAAAAAAAGCGGGCCGGTGAAGGTCACCGGCCCGCTTTCGTCTGGCGGGAACTGCTTTCTGGGGGGGCGGAGCACTCGCTCACGCATCGCCGGGCTGAACGCGGGCAGTTGCGCCTGCGCGATGGCCACGCACTCGATTACCGAGGTTGGCGATTTGACCATGGAGTCGGCGCGCGGCTGCATGTGGTGCACGCATGTGATGTACTCACGCCGGCGGGTAATCGCAGATCAATTGCGTGGCGGCGAACAGCTTCGCTTGTGCGTGCGGTCCGTATTCAACAGCACCGCGCATCCGCTCATGAATCGATCGGCATGTAGCTGTAGCGCGCGTGGCTTACTCCCGAGTCACACCATCAGGCACGCGCCGCCGCCGCATACCGCTCGTCCATCTCCTCGGCTTCGCGCTCGCCGCGCAGCACCGCGTGGGCTTCGGCGCGCGTCGCGACGCTCGGACCTGAGCCGGGCAGCGGCTTGCGCGCAGTTTCGCGCAGCGCGAGCACCGACACGATGCCGATCAGCGATGCGCCCATCAGGTAGTACGCGGGCATCATCAGATTGCCGGTCCGCTCGACGAGCCATGCGGTCATGAGCGGCGTGGTGCCGCCGAACAGCGATACCGAAATGTTGAAGCCGATCGCGAGCGCGCCGTAGCGGATCTTCGTCGGGAACAGCGCCGGCAGCGCCGACGGCATCACACCCGTGAAGCACGACAGCAGCATGCCGAGCATCATCAGGCCGGCGAATACCGGCAGCACCGTGCCCATGCGGATCAGCAGCAGCGCCGGCACCGACAGCGCGAACAGGCCCACGCAGCCGAACAGCATGACCGGCTTGCGGCCGACCGTGTCGGACAGGCGGCCGGCGGCAAGCGTCATCGGCATCATCAGAACCATCACGAGCAGCACGAGGAACAGGCCGTGCGTTTCGTTGAAGTTCAGCGTCGCCGACAGATAGCTCGGCAGATACGACAGCGCCATGTAGTCGGTCACGTTGAAGATCAGCACGAGGCCGACGCACAGCAGCAGCGGCTTCCATTGCTGCGCGAGCAACTGGCTGAACGACTGCTTCGGCAGCGCGCGGTCTTCGGCTTCGCGTTGCTCGGCCTGCTTCTTGAACGCGGGCGTTTCCTCGAGCTTCATGCGGATATAGAGGCCGACCAGGCCGAGCGGGCCGGCGATCAGGAACGGCACGCGCCAGCCCCACGAGAGCAGCGCATCGCTCGGCAGCGCCGCGCTCAGCAGTGCGACCGTGCCCGCACCGAGCACGTAGCCGATCAGCGTGCCGAATTCGAGGAAGCTGCCCATGAAGCCGCGGCGCTTGTCGGTCGAGAATTCGGCGATGAAGGTCGCCGCGCCGCCGTATTCGCCGCCGGTCGAGAAGCCCTGCACGAGACGCGCGACGAGCAGCAGCACTGGCGCCAGAATGCCGATCGTCGCGTAGTCGGGAATCAGGCCGATCGCGAACGTGCCGGCCGCCATCAGGATCATCGTCATCGCTAGCACGCGCTGACGGCCGATGCGGTCGCCGAGCGGACCGAACACCATGCCGCCGACCGGGCGCACGAGGAACGCCGCGGCGAACGTGCCGAACGTGGCGATCAGCTGCGCGGACGGGCTCGACGACGGAAAGAACACCTTGCCGAGCGTGACGGCGATGTAGCTGTACACGCCGAAATCGAACCATTCCATCGCGTTGCCGAGCGCCATCGCGCCGACGGCCCGTTTGAGGAGTGAGTGGTCGACGACGGTGATGTCGTCGAGGGAGAGGCGTTGTTCTTTTTTGTGATGTCGCCAGAAGCCGTTGCTGGAAGCGGTCAAGGTGATAACTCCACTGACTGCGACGAAACTCGGGATGCGTTCCGCCACGGTTGCTGGAAGTGCAATTTCGCGAGCAAGGCGGTGACCTCCGCGGCGGCGGTTATCCGGTGGCGGAAGAGGCGGCGAACCAAAGCAAACGCCCATGCCCCGCGACTATGTCGCGAAAAAACACTCGTCTAGATTATGCTGACTGTTGCACCTGCGTGGCCGTGGAAGGGGGGCAGATGCATGACGGACGCCGGGTTGGCCGGAAGCTGACCCATGCGCCACTGAAGGCTTGAAACGAAAAAGGCCGATCTTGAATTTGCCGCTTGCGCGGGGAAACGACCGACGAGCCTTCTTGTTTAAAAACAGCTCGATTCAGGATGCCGCACGCGCGGAAAAAGCGTGGCGAACCAACTTGAAAAGAGCGCGAATGAAGGTGAATTGCTGTTGAAACGAAGCACATGATAGCACGATCGCAGAGGATCGTGCAAACCGGGTCTCCCCGCGAGAGCCGGTTGGATGGCGCCATCCCTTGCTGGGCGGGGGATTGGGCGGGGTCGGAACAGTCGTAAAAAACGGACTGTTTAGAACATTGGCGGGCCATGCCGGCGACAGGCCGACCACAGGCCAACGAGGTGAGGACGAAAAGAGGGCGAAAAGAGGGCGAAAAGAGGGCGAAAAAAATCCGCGCTCGCGGCGCGGATTTTCTGTGTCGATACCGCTCTGTGGACCGGCGTGGGTATGGGCCGGTTAGGTGACGGCGCGCGCCGATCCTCGCGCCGCCAACCAAACCGGTCCGGAAGCGGCAGACTTACGCCGAGGGCGGCACGTAACCCGAAGCCGTATCCGCGCCTTCGCCGAAGAAGAACTTTTCGGTCTGCTTCATCAGATACTGGCGCGCGCGCGGATCGGCCATGTTCAGACGGTTTTCGTTGATCAGCATGGTCTGCTGCTTCAACCAGCCTTGCCAGGCTTCCTTCGAGATGCTTTCGTAGATCCGCTTGCCGAGTTCGCCCGGCAGAGGCGGGAAATCGAGGCCTTCGGCTTCCTTGCCGAGCTTCGTGCATTGAACCATACGAGTCATGCTGTGATTCTCCTGTAATCGTGTTGGGGCGGGCAGACGCCTGTCGGGAGCGGCGGGGGCCGGTCAGTGGGCTAGTGGGCCGTAGGCCTGTAAGCCGCTCAAAGCTGCTTCATCAGCACGAGCGACTTGCGCTGCCAGTTGTAGAGCCGGCGCCGGTCTTCGGGCAGGTCGTCGACCGTGGCCTTGACGAAGCCGCGCTTGAGGAACCAGTGCTCGGTGCGCGTAGTGAGCACGAAAATGCGCGTGAGGCCGCGTGCCCGCGCGCGCTGCTCGATGCGCTTCAACAGACGCTCGCCGTCGCCCGTGCCTTGCGCCTCGGGGGCGACCGTCAGGCACGCCATTTCGCCGATGCGCTCCTGCGAATACGGATACAGCGCCGCGCAGCCGAACAGCACGCCATCGTGCTCGATCACCGAGAAATGGTCGATGTCGCGCTCGATCTGGTGACGGCCGCGCCGTACCAGCGTGCCGTCCGCTTCGAGCGGCTCGATCAGCGAGAGAATGCCGCCGACGTCATCCGGCGTCGCTTCGCGCAGGCTTTCGAGGTTCTCGTACGAGATCATCGTGCCGACGCCGTCGTGCAGGAACAGTTCGAGCAGCAGGCTGCCGTCGAGCGCGTACGGGATGATGTGCGCGCGCGGCACGCCGCCGCGGCAGGCGCGGATCGAATGCTTGAGGTAGAAACCCGCGTCGCCGGTGACTTCGCCGCTTTCGTGCAGCTTGTAGGCGTCGTCGAGCGAGAGTTCGTGGATCAGTTCGGGGCTTTCCTCGCCGGCGCCCATGAGGCCCGGCGTTTCGGTCAGGAAGACGATCTTGTCGGCGCGCAGCGCGATCGCGGCGGCCGAGGCCACGTCTTCCATCGACAGATTGAATGCCTCGCCCGTTGGCGAGAAACCGAGCGGCGAGAGCAGCACGAGCTTGCGGCTCGCGAGCGAGTGGCGGATCGAATCCGCGTCGATCTTGCGCACGAGGCCCGTGTGCTGGAAGTCGACGCCGTCGAGAATGCCGACCGGCCGCGCCGTCACGAAGTTGCCCGACACCACGCTGATGTGCGCGTGCGCCATCGGCGTATTCGGCAAGCCCTGGCTGATCGCGGCCTCGATGTCGAGGCGCACTTCGCCGGCCGCTTCCTTCGCGGATTCGAGCGCATGCGCGTCGGTGATGCGCATGCCGTGCGAAAACTCGGACTCGACGCCGTGCAGACTCATCTGCTCTTCGACCTGCGGACGCGAACCGTGCACGAGCACGATCTGGATGCCCATTGCCTGCAACAGCGCGATGTCGGACACGAGCGCATTCAGGAGTCCCTGATGCACCACTTCGCCGCCGAAACCGACAACGAACGTCTTGTTGCGGAACGCGTGGATATAAGGCGCGACGGAACGCATCCAGTCGACGAATTGCGCGTGCTGGGCGAGGGTTTCCGGCGAGTCGGCGGGGGCCGGACCGTTCGCGGGCGCGGGGACGAGGTCGGTTTGGGAATTCATGCCGGGGATTATAATGCGCCCCCATGTCAAATGTACCCAAAAGCCCCGCTGCGGCGAACGAGAATCCGGCGCCGTCCGCCGCTCAGACGAACCCCGGCGACGCGCCGCGCGCCCCTGCGCGGGAAACGCAGTCCGATGCATCGCAGGCGGCGCGCGAATTGCGTCGAGGGGGCGAGGCGCAGCGATCGTCTGCGTCGCTTTCCGAGCAGTTGTCCGGGCTGAAAGGCAGTTTGTCGGCGGCGCGCGAAATGCGCCGCGACGAGGGCGGTGGCGAGGTGAAACAGGGCGATGAGGGGAAGCGGGGGAAGGTTGCGCCGGCTGCCGCTGCTGTTCCGGCTGCGGGCGCCGAGCGGGATCGGCGCGGCGGGGCGCGTGAGTCCCGGCACGGCCATGCGCCGGTGCCGAGCGGTGAGTCGCGTCGCGCGTCGGATATGTCTGCGCAGAAATTGTCGTCTTCGGTGGGCGCTGCCGAAAGCGGCGGCGGACGCGATGAGGGGCGCGGCGACGGGCGGCGGGAGTCGCATCGGCCGCATGCGGAAGGTGAAGCGCGCGGAACAGGTGGGACGGGCGGACATCGCGCGACCGGTGAGGCGCGTGAGCAGCGTGAGCCACGTGAACCGCGCGGGCAACGCCAGGGCGGCGACATGCGTGAGCCGGGGCGGTCACGTGAAGCCGGCGGTGCGACCGACCCTCGTGGGGCCGATGAAGCACGTGAGTCGCGTGAAATACGTGGAACGCAGGGGCAGCGCCCTGGCGATTTGCGCGAGCCGGATCGGTCGCGTGAAGCCAGCGGTACAAACGAACCTCGCACAGGTGACCCACGCGAACCCCGCGCTCCGCGCCCTTCACGCGTCGTCGAGCCGAACCCGATTCCGCCGATCACGTTCCCCGAAGCGCTGCCGGTCTCCGGCCGTCGCGACGAAATCGCGCGGGCCATTGCACAGAATCAGGTTGTGATCGTCTCGGGCGAAACCGGCTCGGGCAAGACCACGCAGCTGCCGAAAATCTGCCTCGCGCTCGGCCGCGGCCTCGGCGCGGGCGGCACGGGTCTGATCGGCCATACGCAGCCGCGCCGGATCGCCGCGTCGGCGACGGGCCGCCGCATCGCCGAAGAACTCGGCACGCCGTTCGGCGAAGTGGTCGGCTACAAGGTGCGCTTCAACGACAACCTCGCGCCGGGCGCGTCGGTCAAGCTGATGACCGACGGTATCCTGCTCGCCGAAACGCAGACCGATCCGCTGCTCAAGGCGTACGACACGCTGATTATCGACGAGGCGCACGAGCGCAGCCTGAACATCGATTTCCTGCTCGGCTACCTGAAGGAAATTCTCGCGAAGCGCCCCGACCTGAAGCTGATCGTGACCTCGGCGACGATCGACGCCGACCGCTTCGCGCGCCATTTCGGCAGCGAGGACCGACCCGCGCCCGTGATCGAGGTGAGCGGGCGTCTCTATCCGGTCGAGGTGCGCTACCGGCCGATCGTCGAGGACAGCCCGGCGGTGAAGGCGGCGCAGGGTACGGCGTCATCGTCTGGACAGTCCGGGCCGTCCGGGCGCGAGCGGCCGAAAACCCAGCGCGAGACCGCCCGCGATCTGATGGAAGCGATCGTCGACGCCGTCGACGAACTGTGCCGCGAAGGCCCCGGCGACGTGCTCGTCTTCCTGCCCGGCGAGCGCGAGATTCGCGACGCGGCCGAGGCATTGCGCAAGCATCATCCGCCGCATACGGAAATTCTGCCGCTGTTCGCGCGGCTGTCGGCGGCCGAGCAGGAGCGCGTGTTCCGCACCTCGAACGCGCGCCGCATCGTGCTCGCGACCAACGTCGCCGAAACCTCGCTGACGGTGCCGGGCATCCGCTACGTGGTCGACACCGGGCTCGCGCGCGTGAAGCGCTACTCGTATCGCAACAAGGTCGAGCAGTTGCAGGTCGAGTCGATTTCGCAGGCCGCCGCGAACCAGCGCGCCGGGCGTTGCGGCCGCGTGGCCGACGGCATCTGCATTCGCCTGTACGAGGAAAGCGACTTCCAGGGCCGCGTGCGCTTCACCGATCCGGAAATTCTGCGCTCGTCGCTCGCCTCGGTGATTCTGCGCATGAAGTCGCTGCATCTGACGGCGATCGAAACCTTCCCGTTTATCGAGCCGCCGCCGGGCCGCGCGATTTCCGACGGCTACCAGCTGCTCAACGAACTCGGCGCCGTCGACGACGACAACCGCCTCACGCCGCTCGGCCGCGAACTCGCGCGCCTGCCGCTCGATCCGCGCGTCGGCCGCATGATTCTGGCCGCGCGCGACCAGCAGGCGCTGAAGGAAGTGCTGATCATCGCGAGCGCGTTGTCCGTGCAGGACCCGCGCGACCGGCCGATCGAGGCGCAGGAGCAGGCCGACCAGGCGCATCGCCGCTTTGCCGACGAGCGTTCCGAGTTTCTGCAATGGCTGAGAATCTGGAACTGGTTCGAGGAAGCGATCGCGCACAAGAAGTCGAACCGGCAGTTGCAGGACGAGTGCCGCAAGAACTTTCTGTCGCAGTTGCGCTTGCGCGAATGGCGCGACGTTCACTCGCAATTGCTGACTGTGGTGCGCGAGCACGGCTGGCGCCTGAACGACGCCGAAGCGACCTTCGAGCAGATCCATCTCGCGCTCTTGACCGGCCTGCTCGGCAATATCGGTCTCAAGGCCGACGACGAGCCGTACTATCTCGGCGCGCGCAGCATCAAGTTCTACCTGTGGCCCGGCTCGGCGCTCGTGAAAAAGGCCGGCAAGTGGGTGATGGCCGCCGAGCTCGTCGAGACGAGCCGCCTGTACGCGCGCTGTATCGCGAAGATCGAGCCCGAGTGGGTCGAGAAGGTCGGCGCGCACCTGCTCAGGAAATCGCTCTCCGAGCCGCACTGGGAAAAGCGCGCGGCGCAGGTGTCCGCGTTCGAGCGCGCGATGCTGTACGGGCTGCCGATCTATCACCGGCGGCGCGTGAGCTTCGGCAAGCAGGACCCGGCGCGCGCGCGCGAGCTGTTTATTCGCGGCGCGCTCGTCGAAGGCGAGTTCGAGACGAAGCTCGCGTTCTTCGCGCACAACCGCAAGCTGCTCGCCGACATCGAACAGCTCGAACACAAGTCGCGCCGCCAGGACGTGCTGGTCGACGACGAGCTGATTTTCGCGTTCTACGATCAGGCGCTGCCGGACGGCATTTACACCGGCGCGTCGTTCGAGCGCTGGTGTCGCGACGAGGTCAAACAGAGCGGCCAGCCGGAGGACAAGCTGCGCCTGCTGTACCTGTCGCGCGATGATCTGATGCGGCACGAAGCGGCCGGCGTCACGACCGACCTGTTCCCGAAGCGGCTGACGATGGCTGGCATCGAGATGGCGCTCACCTATCACTTCGAGCCGGGCACGCCGCGCGACGGCGTGACGCTCGCGGTGCCGCTCTTTGCGCTGAATCAGGTCGACGCGCGCCGCTGCGAATGGCTCGTGCCGGGCATGCTCAAGGAGAAAGCGCAACTGTTGCTGAAGTCGTTGCCGCAGAAGCTGCGGCGTCATTGCGTGCCGCTGCCCGAATACGCGGCCGGTTTCGCCGACCGGCACGGCGCGCAGCGTTTCGGCGCGGGCGGTCTGCTCGAAGCGCTGATCGCCGACGTGCGCGAGCAGACCCAGGTCGCGATGAAGCAGTCCGACTTCAAACTCGAGACGCTGCCCGCGCATCTGTTCATGAACTTCAAGGTCGTCGACGAGCACGGGCGGCAGCTCGCGATGGGCCGCAATCTCTCGCAACTGCGCGCCGAACTCGGCGGCCAGGCGCAGCAGCATTTCCAGAAGCTCGTGTCGAGCGCGGCGGGCGCGGCGTTGGCCGATGCCGGCGGCGGCGGTGTGGCACCGCCCGCGCAAGCCGTCGATTCGAACGCGGGCGGCACGCCACGCGGCAAGGGGGCGGCCGCGGTTCCGCAGACCGCGCCGCAGGAGAGTGCGGCGGGCACGGCGCTGTATGAAAAACTGACGACGTGGAATTTCGGCAAGCTCCCCGAACTGCTGGAAATTCGCCGTGGCGGTCAGACGCTGTTCGGCTATCCGGCGCTCGTCGATCGCGGCACGCATTGCGACGTCGAGGTGTTCGATTCGCCTGAAGAAGCAGCACGGATTCATCGCGCGGGATTGCGCCGGCTGTTCGCGCTGCAACTGAAGGAGCCGATCAAGTACCTGGAGAAAAACCTGCCGGGGCTGCGCGAGATGGCGATGCAGTTCATGCCGCGCGGCACGCAGGAGGAATTGCGCGATCAACTGATCGACACCGCGCTCGACCGCGCTTGCCTGCAAGACCCGCTGCCTGACGACGACGCGAGTTTCCACACGCGCCGCGACGAAGGCCGCAGCCGCCTCACGCTGCTCGCGCAGGAAATCTCGCGGCTCGTCGGGCAGATTCTCGGCGAATACGCGAGCTTGACGAAGAAGCTGCTGCAAGCGAAGCCGTTCGCGGCCGCCTATGCCGATTTGCAGAGCCAGCTCGATGCGCTGGTTGGCAAGCGTTTTGTGGTCGATACGCCGTATGCGCAGCTTGCGCATTTCCCGCGCTACCTGAAGGGGATGGCGCTGCGCATCGACAAGCTGCGCGCGGACCAGACACGCGACGCCCGGCAATTCGCCGAATTCCAGCCGCTGCTGCAGCACTACCAGCGCGCGGTGTCGCAGCGCGGCGGTGTGCTGGACCCGCGTCTCGCCGAATTCCGCTGGCTGCTCGAGGAGTTGCGGATCTCGCTGTTTGCACAGGAGCTGCGCACGCCGATGCCGGTTTCGGTCAAGCGCCTGTACAAGGTCTGGGAGTCGATGCAGCGGTGAGGGCAGGGCGTGGCGCATGTGGTGGCATGCCGGACGCTGTCTGGGAGCGTCGCGCGCGATTCACGCTGTGCGAGTGAATCGCCGCGCGCAACGACTAGCGCGTGACGCTTGTGGGAGCGATGTCACGCGCTGGCCGTGCCGTCATTGCGTGCCTGGGTGCCGCTATGACCACTCGCTGTCTGCGCGGCTGTGATAACCGGGGCGGTCGATTATCCCGACGCACCCCGCTCGAAGCCCTAAGCCATTCCTGCTACCAGTGCATCCCCGCACCGATCGAGGCACCGAGTTGGCCACGCGAGTCCGCGCTGCCCTGGACCTTGTAGACCCATTTGCCGGTATTCGATAGCTGCGACACACCGAGCGCCACCGCCGACTGCCCGCCGTAAGTGCCGCCCGCCACGGCAACCATGCCGCGTCCCGGCAAGACCGCTTGTGGCAAGCCGGCCATCGCGAGGGCGGTTGCCGTGCCGCCGTATCCGTCGCGGCGTGCCGAGCGGATCTGGTCGTCGGTGTAATGGTTGGCCTGGCTGACCGCGCCGCCCATGCCTTGCTGCAGTTGATTGACGTTGACCGCGTCGGTGCCTTGCACGCCGGCCGCGACGTTGGCGATCGTACGCTCCTGGCCTGCCGCGCCGACCGACACTGTGTTCGCCCGATCCGCAACCGAGCCTTGGCCAAGCGCCACCGAGTTGTCGGCGCTCGCGTTCGCGGCCGCGCCAAGCGCGGTGGCCTGGTTGCCGCCGGCGACGGCGTTTGCGCCGATGGCGGTTGCGTTCGCCGCGGTCGCCTGCGCGTTGGCGCCGACTGCGACCGCGTGCGTGCCCGACGCCACCGCGGCTTCGCTATTGCGGTCGCCGTCCGCGCTGAAAAGCGGGTTGGCCGAGTCGGCCACCGCGTTGCTGATCGCACCGCTGAGCGCCGAGTTCAACTGACCGAGGTTGACCGCGTCGGACGCCAGCACGCCGTCGGCGACGTTGTGAATCACGGTGCCGCTTGCCGGGTCGCCGCCGAGCGTGACGCTGTTGCGGTTGGCGCTGCCGTCGGCGTTCGTGTCGTACATGACTGCTCCGTCGAGCTTCGCGGCCGTCGCCGCGCTCTGGTCGCTCACCGCCTTCAACTGGGCGACGTTGACCGCGTCGGTGTCGGCGGTACCGGCGGCCACGTTCGTGATCTGGCGCTCGTTGCCCGCGGAGCCGACCGACACCGCGCCCGCGCGATCCGCAACCGACCCCTGGCCGAGCGCGACGGAGTTCGGGGCCAGCGCACTCGCGTTATAGCCGAGCGACACCGCATTGGTGGCCGTTGCGCTGGCCCCGTAGCCGAGGGCGATCGCACCGGCGCCGTTCGCGACGGAATACGCACCGAGCGCGGTTGCGTCGGCACCGAAGGCCGACGAGGACGCACCGACCGCGGTCGCGTTCGTCGCGCTGGCCGTGGCTTGCGCGCCGAGCGCCGTCGTGGCGGTGCCGTTCGCACTGGCGCTCGCGCCGAAGGCTGCCGCGTCGGCGCCCGTTGCGTTCGCGTTGCTGCCGGCCGCCAGCGCGTGCGTGCCGTCGGCGACGGCGTCGTCGGAGCCGTCCGCGGGATCGTCGGCCTTGAAGTAATGCTGGCTGCTGCTTTGTGCCAGCGCATCGACCTTGCCGTCGACCGCGCTCAACTGGCTGACGTTGACGGCGTCCGTGGGCGCCGCGCCTGCCGCGACATTCGTCAGGCGGCGCTCGTTGCCGGCCGAGCCGAGCGAGACTTCGCCGGTTGCGACGGGCGCCGCAATCGCTGTCGCGCCGGTTCCCGCCGGCGCATAGGCGCTTTGGGACAGGTCCGCGGTGGTGCTCGAATTTGCGCCCAGTGCGACGCTGTTGTCGGCGCTTGCGTTCGCGTTGTAACCGAGCGCAATGGCATTGCTGCCCGAGGCCACGGAGCCCGGGCCGATCGCGCTCGCATTGCCGCCGCTTGCCTGTGCGGCCGCGCCGAGTGCGACGCCGCTCACACCGCTGACGGCGGCATGAGCGCCGATCGCAATGCTGGAGTCCGCGCTGGCCGAGGCGAGGAGTCCGGCTGCGAACGCGTTGTTGCCGTTCGCCGTTGCCGCGTATCCGAGCGCGGTGGAGCCGAAGCCCGCTGTGTTGGCAAAGGCGCCGAATGCGGAGGTGGCGTCGCCCGCCGCCGTCGCGGCCGAACCGGCCGCGATCGAATCGATACCGAGCGCGGTGGCGTTGATGCCCACGGCGGTGGAACGGTCCGCCTCAGCGCTTGCGTTCATGCCGACGGCGCTGGAACTGTCGCCTTGCGCGACGCTGCCCTGGCCCAGGGCAAGACTGGCCTGGCCTTGCGCATTGGCGGACAAGCCGAGCGCCGTCGCGCCGTTGCTCTGCGCGCTGGCCTGCCGTCCGACCGCGACTGCGGCGTCGCCGTTCGCATTGGCCGCGTCGCCGATGGCGACCGCGAAATTGCCCGTGGCGCTGGCGGTGTCGGATTGAACCGTATTGATGGCGGCCGCCGCGTCTGCGGCGTAGAGCGCCGCCGCGGCCACTGCGATACCGGCCGCGCCCTGCAGGGCCCGCGCGGTGGTTTTTCTGCGCGTCGACAGACGGTTTCCGGTGAAGGGGGCGGCCTGCGGATCGGTCTTCAAAGCGGCTTCCAAAGCGGCCGGCGCCGGGTGCGACGCGGTACGGCAAATCACTACCAGGTTTTTACTCGTCAATGCAACCTCTACGTTATGGTTTGGCGCGCGGCACGCGAATCAATCGGGCGCGACCGGTCCGCTCGGTCCGTTCGGCCCGTTTGATGGCTCCGGTCAATCCCGACAACAGGCAAGGCGGAAGCGCACGGTGCCTGACAAGGTGCTTCAGGCCCGTCCGTCTGCGCTTGCGTGCGGGTGTGCCCGAGCCCCCGCGTCACGCGCCTGGGTTGATGGGGTAAGCGTCTGGAAGAGCACCGGCGCGAACGCCGGTGCCCGTGCGCTGAGAAGAAGTGTCCGGTCTCGCAGGGGCGCCTGGATATCAGAGGATTCCGAAATGCACGCAAGCCGTCGCGACGCATCGCGCCCTTCATTTTCACGGCGTCTCGTGGCGACCTGAGTCAACCGCTCGGCCCGGCAAACGTTCTACAATGACGGTTGTTCTCCGAAGCGAGTTTTCATGCGTAATTTTTTTCTTCCCGGCTTGACAGCAACGTTTGCCGCGGGCGCGGCGCTGGTCGCCGCAGCAGGCTTTTTTTCTCCGGCGGCCCACGCCAATAACGTGATCGTGCTCAATTCCGGCGAAGCCACGCTGAGCCTGATCGACGAGAACAGCCACCAGGTCGTCGGCACCGTGCCGACCGGCAAGGAACCGCACCACCTGATGGTCACGCCGGACAATTCTTCGCTGATCGTCGCCAATTCGGTGTCGAACAACCTGATGTTCGTCGATCCGAAGTCGGGCCAGGTGCAGCGCTGGGTCGAAAACATCGAAGACCCGTATCAGATCGGCTTTTCGCCCGACCACAAGTGGCTCGTCACGACCGGCCTGCGGCTCGACCGCCTCGACATCTATCACTACGACAGCCAGAAGAACCAGATGACGCTGGCGTCGCGCCTGCCGCTCGCGGTCATGCCGAGCCACATGGCGTTCACGAACGACAGCAGGACGGTGTTCGTCACGCTGCAGGTCTCGGGCGAGCTCGCTGCGATCGACCTGGCCACGCAAACCGTGAAATGGAAGATGAAGGTCGGCAAGGTGCCGGCGGGCCTGTGGATGACGCCGGGCGAGAAATACCTGCTCGTCGGCATGACCGGCGAGGACTACGTGGCGGTGGTCGACTGGCGCAACCAGAAGGTCGTGAAGACGATCCACACGGGCAAGGGCGCGCACAACTTCCGCTCGCTCGACGACGGCCGGCACGTTGCGGTGTCGAACCGCGTCGCCAGCACGATCAGCATCATCGACGAAGACACGCTCACCAATGTCGGCGACATCACCGGTCTGATGCCGGGGCCGGACGACATGGAACTTTCGGCCGACAAACGCTATCTGTGGGTTACGTTCCGCTTTGCGAAGCACGTCGGCATCATCGACCTGAACACGCGCAAGCTGATCCAGACCATCGCGGTCGGCCGCTCGCCGCACGGCATCTACTTCTTCAATCGCGCGCCGGTCACCGCGCCGAATGGAGCCTGAGGGAGCCCGCGCGGCGGCGTGACCGGATGCGGCAACCTCACGAAGCAACCAGGCCAGCACCATGTTCCATCTGATTTTCTCTTCGCTCGACAGCTTCGTCTCGGCCGTGCAAACCTGGCTGTACGTCGACGTGGTGCAGCCGCTGCTGTACCGCTTCGACCTGATGGACTACGACGAAGACACGTACGACAGCCTGTACTGGGTCATCGTCGGCGTGTTCGAGGTGCTGGCGATGTACGCGCTCCTGCGGCCGCTCGAGGCGCTGCGCCCGGTCGAGCGGTGGGACAACCGCAAGGCGGTGCGCGTCGACGTGCTCTACACGTGGATCGCCAAGCTCGGCATTCTCAACCTGTTCTTTTTCTTCGCGCTGCAGCCGTTCTTCGACAACGTGCAGGGCTGGCTGCGCATGCGCGGCATCGCGAACGTCAATTTCGACAATCTGTGGCCCGGCGTGACCACGCAGCCGCTCGTCACGTTCGTGATGTATCTGCTCGTGCTCGACTTCGCCGGCTACTGGTATCACCGCTGGCAGCACCGCATCGGCGTGTGGTGGGAACTGCACGCGGTGCATCACAGCCAGCGGCAGATGTCGCTGTGGGCCGACGACCGCAACCATCTGCTCGACGATCTGCTGCAGGCCTCGTTCTTCGCGGTGATCGCGCTCGTGATCGGCGTGCCGCCGTCGCAGTTCGTCGTGCTCGTCGCGATCACGAATCTCGCACAGAGCGTGCAGCACGCGAACATCCGCCTGTATTTCGGCTGGCTCGGCGAGCGGCTGCTGGTCAGCCCGACGTTTCATCGCCGCCATCATGCGATCGGCTACGGTCACGAAGGGCTCCAGTACGGCTGCAACTTCGGCGTGCTGTTTCCGTGGTGGGACATGCTGTTCGGCAGCGCCTCGTGGAATCGCGAGATGGAGCCGACCGGCATCCGCGACCAGCTCGAAGGCCGCCGTTACGGCGAGGGTTTCTGGGCGCAGCACTGGCTTGCCTTCGTGCGCATTGCGCGACGGCTCGCGCCGAAGCGCCGCGCGCCCGGCAACGACGCCGCCGCGGTTTGAGTTCGCCCGCGTTGGACCGCCGGCGCGGCCCGATCCGCCTGAACCCACCCGACGCCTGTCCGGGCACGCTTACTCGCACCGCCGGCTTCTCCCGGCGGTGCGTCCTGCTGGTTTATCCTGTCCACGTTCGCGCGCACGCGCCGGCTTCCCGGTATGTCGGGTCGGCGCCGGCGCGATTTCTCTTTCACCGTTTCGTTCGCAGGCACCGGTTCGCATGAATGATCTGTTGCGCTCGTTCGGGCGCGCGCTCGCCAGCGCGTTCCATCCGCGCATGCTCTGGCTGACCTTCAAACCGTTCATTGTCGCGACGGTCAGTTGGGGCGTGGCCCTGTGGTTTTTCTGGCAGACGCTCACGGGCGCGACCCGTACGTGGCTCGACGACTGGTCTTTCACCGCGACGCTTTACCATCTGTTCGACTGGCTCGGCTTTTCGACCCTGCATGCGGTGATCGCACCGTTCATCGTGATCGCGGTGGCGATTCCGCTGATCGTCGTCACGGTGCTGCTGCTGATCGCGATGCTGTCGATGCCGGCCGCGATCCGCTTTCTCGCGGACCGCCAGTTCGCCGGGCTCGAAATGCGGCGCGGCGGAACGTGGTACGGTAGCCTCGGCCAGGCGTTGTGGGCCACGCTCGTGTGTCTCGTGCTGCTGATCGTCACGCTGCCGCTGTGGCTCGTGCCGCCGTTCTTCGCGCTGATTCCGCCGCTCCTGTGGGGCTGGCTGACTTATCGTGTCATGAGCTACGACGCGCTGGCCCTGCACGCGACACCTGAGGAGCGGCGCGAACTCGTGCGGCGCCATCGGCTGCCGCTGCTGCTGATCGGCGTCGCGAGCGGTCTGCTCGGCTCGCTGCCGACGCTGCTGTGGGCGTCGTCGGTCTGGCTGATCGTGCTGTTCCCGGTGATCACCGCGGTGACGATCTGGATTTACGCGTTCATCCTCGTGTTCTCGGCGCTGTGGTTCGGCTACTACTGCCTGCGCGCGCTGCAGCGCATGCGGGCGGAAGAGCATGGCGGCGTGCGCCGGAGCGCGCCGGTTCCCTATTGATCCAACAAGAAGAGGCCGCAATGGCATTTGGCGTTATCATCATTGGCGATGAAATCCTCTCGGGCAGGCGTGTCGACAAGCATCTGCCGAAGGTCATCGAATTGCTCGGCGCGCGCGGGCTGTCGCTCGGCTGGGCCGAGTACGTCGGCGACGACCCCGAGCGCATCACGGCGACGCTGCGGCGCACGTTCGACTCGGGCGACATCGTTTTCTCGACCGGCGGCATCGGCGCGACGCCTGACGATCACACGCGCCAATGCGCGGCGGCCGCGCTCGGCGTGCCGCTCGAACTGCATCCGGACGCCGCGCGGCTGATCCAGGAGCGCATCCGCGACATGTATCCGGCGAACTCGCCGGCGCCGCTCGATCTGAACACGCCCGAAAACCGGCATCGCCTGAACATGGGCACGTTTGCGCAGGGCGCCGAGATCATTCCGAACGGCTACAACAAGATTCCGGGCTTTTCGATCCGCCAGCATTATTTCGTGCCGGGCTTTCCGGTGATGGCCTGGCCGATGATCGAATGGGTGCTCGATACGCAGTACGCACACCTGCATCACGCCATGCCGCATGCGGAGAAGTCGCTGCTCGTGTTCGAGTTGCCGGAGTCGCGCCTCACGCCGCTGATGGAGAAAATCGAAGGCGATTTTCCGGGCGTGCGCGTGTTCAGCCTGCCGAGCGTCGGCGACGCGGAGCGCGGCGGCGTCTATGCGCGGCATCACATCGATCTCGGCGTGAAGGGCGAGCCGGAAGCGGTGGCCGCGGCGTTCGTGAAGCTGCGCGAAGGCGTGCATCTGCTCGGCGGCGATATCGTCGAGCCCGAGGTGGCGGCCGCGACGGCGAAGCCGGGCAAGTGACCGGCGGGCGAGTAGTGGGCTGAGGGTGGGCCGAATCGCGGCGGCTGAACTCTCCGCCATCACTCGCGCTGCGGCTGCGATGTGATGGCGAGCAGTTCAACCCGTGCCCCGGGGCATTCGACAAGACGCATATCGGGCCGCTCGCGAATCATTGGCCTGTCACATTGAACCTCGACCATGTGCAGGCTCGGCGCGCGGCTTCCCGCGGCGCCCGGGACTTCAGGCGGCGAGCGGCCGGCCGCCCTCGCGCCGTGTCAGGCCACGGGTTCACCGCAGCCGAAGCGCGGCCCGTCAGCTTCCAGAGCGCGGGCCTTCAGGCGCCGATCCACGGCAACCCGCGAAAACACCAGCCCGACACCGTCTTCCGATGCCCTTGGCCGTCCTTGTCGCCTTCGAAACCTTCCAGCAGGTCGTACGCCTTGGTGAAGCCGGCCTGGGTCGCGGCGATCGCGGCGAGCTTCGAGCGCGCGGCGCTGCGGCACAGGAACAGCACCGGCGTATCGGGCGATGCCACCTGCGCGAGTTGCTGCATGAATTCCTGATTGGGCACCGCGCCCGGATAACGCGTCCATTCGACATGCGCGTATTGCCCATCGCCGATAACCGGCCGGCCGACCCAGTCGAGTTCGGCACGCGTGCGCACGTCGACGAGACGCGTGCGCGGATCGAGTTGCAGCAACTCGAACGCCTCGGCGGGCGATACCGCGCCCGCGTAAGGCAGTTGATTCCCGGTGCGGCGGGCGTCCGCCTGCGCGTACAGCTGTTCGAGCGTGCTCATGAGCGTCAATCTCCTTCGGACCAAATGATCATTCTAGCGCGCGGTGCATATCGCGCAGGTGTGCGGGGCGCCGGCGGCGCTCGACCACCCGGACAACTGCCGTGGCGTCACGAATGCGCGAAAATGGTGCATTTTCTATGGAATGCACCAAAATGAAGTAATGAGTCGTTGCCAAACCGATGAATGCACGTAACTGGTGCATTCAAGTTTTACTGGATGGCGCGGCGGCCCGGCGCGGGCTGTGTCCGCCGCCGGCAAACGCAGATGCAGCAAGGCTGTGCGCCAGATCGGACGGCCTGGTTCGCAAACATGGCACAGAAGCTGCTTTATTGGTGCCGATCGATTCGCCCCGCAGATTTTTCGGGTTTTCACCGTGTCCGAGCCTCTTTCGGGTGGACGCGCCGGGGTGGGTCAGCTAGATTGGGCGGCGGCTGAATCCGCCGAATTCGTTAATCAGGAGATAGGTTATGAGTAAATCCGTGGCCGACGTCATGCAACTCGTCAAGGACGAGGACGTCAAGTTTGTCGACTTCCGTTTCACCGACACGCGCGGCAAGGAACAGCACGTTTCGGTGCCGGTGTCGGCATTCGAAGAAGACAAGTTCGAAAGCGGCCATGCGTTTGACGGTTCGTCGATTGCCGGCTGGAAGGGCATCGAGGCATCGGACATGCTGTTGATCCCGGACGCGAACGCGGCCTTCATCGACCCGTTCTTCGAAGAATCGACCCTCGTGCTGACCTGCGACGTCGTCGAACCGGCCGACGGCAAGGGCTACGAGCGCGACCCGCGCTCGCTCGCGAAGCGCGCCGAAGCGTACCTGAAGAGCTCGGGCCTCGGCGACACGGCCTTCTTCGGTCCGGAACCGGAATTCTTCATTTTCGACTCGGTCCAGTGGAACACGGATCAGTCGGGCTGCTTCGTCAAGATCGGTTCGGAAGAAGCACCGTGGTCGTCGGCGAAGGAATTCGAAGGCGGCAACACCGGCCACCGTCCGGGCACGAAGGGCGGCTACTTCCCGGTCGCGCCGGTCGACACGTTCCAGGACATCCGCTCGGAAATGTGCCTGCTGCTCGAACAGATCGGCATTCCGGTCGAAGTGCACCACCACGAAGTGGCGGGCCAGGGCCAGAACGAAATCGGCACCAAGTTCTCGACGCTCGTGCAGCGCGCCGACTGGCTGCAGCAGATGAAGTACATCATCCACAACGTCGCGCACACGTACGGCAAGACGGCGACGTTCATGCCGAAGCCGATCGTCGGCGATAACGGTTCGGGCATGCACGTTCACCAGTCGATCTGGAAGGACGGCCAGAATCTGTTCGCGGGCAACGGCTATGCCGGCCTGTCGGAATTCGCGCTGTTCTACATCGGCGGCATCATCAAGCACGCTCGCGCGCTGAACGCGATCACGAACCCGGGTACGAACTCGTACAAGCGTCTCGTGCCGCACTTCGAAGCGCCGGTCAAGCTTGCTTACTCGGCTCGCAACCGTTCGGCATCGATCCGTATTCCGCACGTGTCGAACCCGAAGGGCCGCCGTATCGAAACGCGCTTCCCGGACCCGCTGGCGAATCCGTACCTGTGCTTCTCCGCGCTGATGATGGCGGGTCTCGACGGCGTGCAGAACAAGATTCACCCGGGCGAAGCCGCCGACAAGAACCTGTACGACCTGCCGCCGGAAGAGGATGCCAAGATCCCGACCGTGTGCGCCGGCCTCGACCAGGCGCTCGACGCGCTCGACGCGGACCGCGAGTTCCTGACGCGCGGTGGCGTGTTCACGGATTCGATGCTCGACGCGTACATCGAACTGAAGACGGGCGAGCTGCAACGCTATCGTCAGTCGGTGCATCCGATCGAATTCGAAATGTACTACTCGCTGTAAGCGGTCATGGCGCTTCGCCCGTCACCCGGCGAAGCGCTTTGCCCGACGCTCGCGATCGGTCACGAAGGGACGGCGGCGCCGTCCCTTTTTCGTTAGGGCGCGGGCGGAACAAAGGCGGGCAGCCCCGCAAGGGCAAGCCGAAGCCATCCCCCGACCTCTCACGCTCTCCTACCGGCCGGACTGCAAGATGGTTCTCAAGAATCTGATCAAGGCAAGGAAAGGACACGAACAGACGCTGTCGGACGATCCGCAGCTCGTGAGTTCCGGATTGCTGCCGGGCTTCGAGGCGCTGCCGACCGTCGTGCTGGTGCTCGACAAGCGCACGCTGCGCGTCGCGTTCGCGAATCCGTCGGCGGAGTCGATGCTCGAAATGTCGCGCCGGCAACTGACGCAGATGGCGTGGCCCGACATCTTCTCGAACGCGGACGAACTGGTCGCGACGATCACCGCGATCGCCGCGCACCGTTTTCACGCGACGCATCTCGATGCCGTGCTCGAACGACCGGGCCACGAGCCGCTGCACGTGCATGCGATCGTCGGCTTTCTGGAAAGCGCGCAGGACTACGTGCTGCTCGAGCTGTTCGAGAACGAGCGGCATCTGCGCACCGACCGCGAGGAGCGCATCAACGACCTCACGGCCGTCAACAAGCAACTGATCCGCAATCTCGCGCACGAGATCAAGAATCCGCTCGGCGGCATCCGCGGCGCCGCGCAACTGCTCGAATTCGAACTCGGCGAGCGGCAGCGCGACGAATTGCGCGAGTACACCCAGGTCATCATCAAGGAGTCGGACCGGCTGCAGACGCTCGTCGACCGCTTGCTGGAGCCGCACCGGCATCCGCATATCGTCGGCGACGTGAACATTCACGAGGTGTGCGAGCGCGTGCGCCAGGTGATTCTCGCGGAGTTTCCGCGCGGCCTCACGATCGCGCGCGATTACGACGTCAGCGTGCCGGATTTGCGCGGCGACAAGGAGCAGTTGATCCAGGCGCTGCTGAACATCGTGCGCAACGCGGCCGAGGCATTGCGCGAGCGCATCTCGCAGGGCGATGCGCGCATCGAGCTGCGCACGCGCATCGCGCGCAAGGTCACGATCTCGAAGCGCCTGTGCAAACTGGCACTGGACTTGCATATCGTCGACAACGGCCCCGGCATTCCCGAAGAGATTCGCGACCGCATTTTCTATCCGCTCGTGTCGGGGCGCGAGGACGGCAGCGGTCTCGGTCTCACGCTCGCGCAGACCTTCGTGCAGCAGCACGACGGCCTGATCGAAGTGGATAGCCGGCCGGGCCATACCGAGTTTCAGATTCTGCTGCCGCTCGACTGCTGATGCAGATACTCCATGCATTTCAAGACTTCTGACCGACCTATATGAAGCCGATCTGGATAGTAGACGACGATCAATCGATTCGCTGGGTGCTCGAAAAAGCGCTCGCCCGCGAAAACTTCGCGACGCGCAGTTTCGCGAACGTGCGCGAAGCGTCGGCCGCGCTCGATCACGACAGCCCGCAGGTGCTGGTCTCCGACATCCGCATGCCGGGCGGCTCGGGGCTCGAATTGCTGCAAACCGTGCGCGACAAGGTGCCGGGCTTGCCCGTCATCATCATGACCGCGTTCTCGGACCTCGATAGCGCGGTCGCCGCATTTCAGGGCGGCGCGTTCGAATATCTCGCCAAGCCGTTCGACATCGACAAGGCGGTCGAGCTGATTCGCCGCGCGGTCGACGAAAGCATGCGCGGCGAGCAGACGTGGGACGAGCGCGTCGCCGAAGCGCCCGAGATGCTCGGCCAGGCGCCCGCGATGCAGGACATGTTTCGCGCGATCGGCCGTCTGTCGCATTCGGCGGCGACCGTGCTCATTACTGGCGAATCGGGCACCGGGAAGGAACTGGTTGCGCGCGCGTTGCACCGGCATAGCCCACGCGCGAACGGTCCCTTCATCGCGCTGAATACGGCCGCGATTCCGAAGGATCTGCTGGAGTCCGAACTGTTCGGCCACGAGCGCGGCGCGTTCACGGGCGCGCAGGCGATGCGCCAGGGGCGCTTCGAGCAGGCCGAGAACGGCACGCTGTTTCTCGACGAAATCGGCGACATGCCGTTCGATCTGCAGACGCGTTTGTTGCGCGTGCTGTCGGACGGGCAGTTCTATCGCGTGGGCGGCCATAATCCGCTGCGCTCGAATGTGCGCGTGATCGCGGCGACGCATCAGAACCTCGAAGCGCGCGTGCGTCAGGGGCTGTTTCGCGAGGACCTGTACCATCGGCTCAATGTGATTCGTTTGCGCTTGCCGGCCTTGCGCGAGCGCAGCGAGGACATTCCGCTGCTCACGCGGCACTTCCTGCAGAAGAGCGCGCGCGATCTCGGCGTCGAGCCGAAGCGGGTCTCGGATGAAGCGCTCGCGTATCTTGCGTCACTGCCGTTTCCGGGCAACGTGCGGCAACTCGAAAATCTCGCGAACTGGCTCACGGTGATGGCGCCCGCGCAGACGATCGAGATCAAGGATCTGCCGCCCGATCTTGGTCCCGTGCAGGTTGCGGCAGGCGATGCCGCCGGCGCGAGCGCGGCCGCTGCGATGGATGGTGCCGCTGTTGCGCCAGGTGCCGGATTCGCGGGCGGGGCGCCGCTCGCTGGTGCGAACCCCAGTGCCGTGCATCCGCTCGGCGCTGCGGGTGTGGCGGTGGCGGCTGCGTTGAGCGCGTGGGAAGGCGGCTTGCGTACCGAAGTCGCGCGCATGCTGCGCGAAAACGCGGCGGACGTGATGGACGAACTCGCGCGCCGCTTCGAAGCCGCGGTGATTCGCGAGGCGCTCGACTTCACGCGCGGCCGCAAGGTCGAGGCGGCCGAACGTTTGGGGATCGGCCGCAATACGATTACGCGCAAGATTCAGGAGCTGAATCTCGAGCCTTGAGCGCGCGTCGAGTGCACATCGGGCGCTCATTGAGTGCTCATTGGGCGTTCAATTAGGCAATGACGCATGGCAGACGAAGGCGGCGCGAGCCGCCTTCGTCGTTTTGGGGAGAGCTTTCGGCAAATCGGCCGCACGCTCTCCCAAGGCATAATCGACGCTGTTTCCATTCGACAGCCGACGATGCCTGCTTCTTCCGCTTCCTTCCAGTGGCCGCTTTCCCCCGATCCTTTCCTGTCGCTCGAAGCGCTCGACGACCCTGATGCGCTCGGGTGGGTCGAAGCGCAGAATGCGCGTACGCGCGCCGCGTGGTGCAGCGGCAAGCCGTTCGACACGCTGCGGCAGCGCCTTGCCGACGCGTATCTGCCGCGCGAGCGCCCGGTGATTCCCGATCGCTGGCGAGAGTGGGCCTACGATCTGTGGCAGGACGAGCGCAATCCGCGCGGTATCTGGCGACGCACCGCATGGTCGGCGTGGCGCAGCGGCGCGCCGGTGTGGCAGAACCTGCTCGACTTCGACGCGCTCGGCGCCGCCGAAAAAACGCCGTGGGTCTGCGTCGACCTCGACATCCTTTATCCCGACGGCGACCGCGCGCTGATCACGATGTCGCCGGGCGGCTCGGATGCGCTCGTCGTGCGCGAGTTCGACATCGAGGCGCGATGCTTTGTCGACGCGGGCTTCGCGATTGCGAAGGCGGGCAAGCACACGGCATCGTGGATCGATCGCGATACGCTTTACGTCGGCTGGGACAACGGCCGCAAGACGCTGACGCGCTCGGGTTATCCGCGCGAGGTGCGGCGCTGGACGCGCGGCACCGCGCTGGCCGATGCGCCCGTGGTGTTTCGCGGCGAGTTCGGCGATATCGGCGTGGAAGCGCATTACGATCCGCTCGAAGGTCGCCACACGGTGACGAGCAGCGTCGATTTCTTCGATTCGCACACCTACTACCTCGACGGCGCAACCGATGCATGGCATCGCTATGACGTGCCCGCGCACGTTGCGGTGGGCGCGTGGCAAGGCTGGCTGCTGCTCGAACCACGGCTCGACTGGGCGTGTGGTGGGGCAGGCAAGGGTGCGCACTATCCGGGCGGTGCGCTGCTCGCGATTCGCGAGGACGCGTTTTTGCGCGGCGAGCGCGAGGTGACGCCGCTGTTCGTGCCGACGCCGTTGACCTCGGCCTGCGAGTGGTCGCATACGCGCCATCATCTGATCGTGTCCTATCTCGACGACGTGCGCGGCAAGACGCTGATCTGGACGCCAACGCCAACGTCGACCTCAGGCAACGACCGGACATGGCATTGGCGCGAGCGCGTATTCGAGTCGCACGGCGATGCGCAGGTCGACGTGTCGCCGGTCGAAGCGACGCTCAACGACGAAGTATTCGTCGATACCGACGACTATCTGCAACCGCCGGCCTATTGGCTCATCGACCTCGCGCGCGACGAGCCTGGCGATCCTGGCGAATGGGAATTGCTCGACCGCTGGCCGACGCAGTTCGACGCAACGCATTGCACGGTGACGCTCGGGCATGCGGTGTCGGCCGACGGCACGCGTGTGCCCTACACGGTGATCGCGCCGAAGCAGGACGAAGCACGCCCGATTGCCCGTCCTTGTCTGCTGAGCGGTTATGGCGGCTTCGCGATTCCGTTGCTGCCGAGCTATCTGACCGGGCAGGGCATCGGTTGGCTCGAATGCGGCGGCGTGTACGTGGTCGCTCATATTCGCGGCGGCGGCGAGTTCGGCACGCGCTGGCATATGGCGGCGCAAGGAGAGCATCGGCAGCGCGCGTTCGACGATTTCATCGCGGTCGCGAAGGCGCTGATCGACACCGGCGTAACGAGCGCCGCGCAACTCGGCATTCAGGGCGGCAGCAACGGCGGCCTGCTGGTGGCCGCCTGCATGGTGCAGCGGCCCGAGCTGTTCGGCGCCGTCGTGTGCGAGGTGCCGTTGCTCGATATGAGCCGCTATCACCTGCTGCATGCGGGCGCGTCATGGATCGACGAATACGGCGACCCGGACGAACCCGGCGAAGCGCGCGTACTGGCCGCGTACTCGCCATATCACAACGTCGCGGCGGGCGTTGCCTATCCGCCCGTGCTGTTCACGACCTCGACCGCCGACGATCGCGTGCATCCCGGCCACGCGCGCAAGATGGCCGCGCGCATGCAGGCGCTCGGCGTGGACAACGTGTGGTATCGCGAGAATACGGAGGGCGGCCACGGCGGCTCCGATGAACTGGAGCAGGCCGGGCACGATGCGATGGTGTTCGGGTTTTTGTGGGGCGTGTTGGGTGGCGAGGCAGTCGCTGATGCGGATATCGAGGGCAGGTAGTGCTGGGGTCGCGGCCGAGGTGAGTGGGGTAGGGGTAAAGCAGGAAGCGTAAGGCAGTGAGGCATGATCCGGCGCTGCCTCGCTGCGTTCAATGCTTGTCGCTCACCCTCAACCCAGCTGCGCGAAAACCGGCGCGTGATCCGAAGGCTGCTCCCATTTGCGCGGCACCTTGTCGACGTCGCAGGCGGTGCAGGTATCGGCGAGCGCTTTCGACAGCAGGATGTGGTCGATGCGCAGTCCCGCATTGCGGCGGAACGCCATCATCCGGTAGTCCCACCACGAATAGATTTTTTCCGGCTGCTCGAACTGACGGAATGCATCGAACAGACCGAGGCCGATCAACTGCACGAATGCCGCGCGTTCTTCGGGCGACACGAGATTCTGGCCTTCCCATGCCTTCGGATCGTGCACGTCGCGATCGTCGGGCGCAATGTTGTAGTCGCCCAGCAGAGCGAGCTTCGGATGCGTGCTTATCTCGGTCGCGAGCCACGCGTGCAGTGCGTCGAGCCAGCGCAGTTTGTAGGCGAATTTTTCGGTGCCCGGCGCCTGGCCGTTCGGGAAGTATGCGGAGATGATGCGTACGCCTTCGATGGTCGCCGCAATCACGCGTTGCTGCGGGTCCTCGAAACCGGGGATATTGCGCACGATGCTGCTTTCGTCGACGTGCAAGCCTTCGCGCACCAGAATGCCGACACCGTTATAGGTTTTCTGCCCCGCGTACCAGCTGCGGTAGCCGACTGCCTCGAGTTCGGCGCGCGGGAATTTGTCGTCGGTGAGTTTCAGTTCCTGCAGGCACAGCACGTCGACGCCGCTGCTCGCGAGCCAGTCGATCACGTGTTGCTGGCGGACTTTGAGGGAATTGACGTTCCAGGTGGCGATTTTCATGACGGCCTCGTATTCCAGTAGTCCCGCATCTTATCGTGCGCGGGCGGGCGCTGTGGAGAGGGCCGCCGGTGTGTCCGCCGATGTCGCTCGCGGGTGTAGTCGCCGGCGTCTTGCCGCGCGTGCGGGGTGTCGGGCGATTCGGGAGAGCGCCGCGCGCGGACCAAGGCGCGTCGATGCTAAATATCCTTTGTGAACATTTGACGTTTTGTGAATGCCCCGATATAATCTTTTCTTCGACGGACGCGGGGTGGAGCAGTCTGGCAGCTCGTCGGGCTCATAACCCGAAGGTCGTAGGTTCAAATCCTACCCCCGCAACCAGTCAAATCAAAGGGTTACAGCATTTTTGC
>NZ_VWWM01000081.1:0-241 GCF_011752945.1 Paraburkholderia sp. Cy-641 | reverse complement strand
AATCACTGCTATACACGACGAGATAGTAACGACGTGTGATATGAAGCAGACAGTATTGTGTATCACCGAGTTGTACAGATGTTGTGACGAACATGATCAATATGCACTAAGTGTATGATCATGTAACATATGCTGAGTATGTTAATTACAACTTAGGTGTTAACATATTATCTTTTTTATTTTCTTATCTTGTGTACTACGATATACATTTTTTTTTTTTTTTTTTTTTTTTTAATGCTCC
>NZ_VWWM01000080.1:0-28053 GCF_011752945.1 Paraburkholderia sp. Cy-641 | reverse complement strand
GCGGCCGCCTTTCCGGTGTGGTCCGCGCTGGGGCCGGGCGAGCGCCGCGCGCTGCTGACGAAGGCCGCGCACGCGCTCGAAGCGAAGGCCGACGCGTTCGCCGCCGCGATGGCCGCCGAAACCGGCGCCTCGGGCATCTGGGCCGGCTTCAACGTGCACCTCGCGGCGGCGGGGCTGATCGAGGCGGCCGCGCTCACGACGCAGATCGCCGGCGAACTGATTCCGTCCGACGTGCCCGGCAGTCTCGCGATGGGCGTGCGCCAGCCGGCCGGCGTCGTGCTCGGCATCGCGCCGTGGAATGCGCCGGTGATTCTCGCGGTCCGCGCGATCGCCTTGCCGCTCGCCTGCGGCAACACGGTCGTGCTGAAGGGCTCGGAGATTTGCCCCGCGACGCACGGGCTCATCATCGAGGCGATGCAGGAAGCGGGGTTGCCGCGCGGCACCGTGAACTTCGTGACCAACGCACCGGCCGACGCCGCGCGCATCGTCGAGGCGATGATCGAGCATCCGCGCGTGCGCCGCGTGAATTTCACGGGCTCGACGCGCGTGGGGCGCATCGTCGCCGAAACCTGCGCGCGTCATCTGAAGCCGTCCGTGCTCGAACTCGGCGGCAAGGCGCCGCTCGTCGTGCTCGACGATGCGGACCTCGGCGCGGCGGTCGATGCGGCGGTGTTCGGCGCATTCGCGAATTCCGGGCAGATCTGCATGTCGACCGAGCGCATCATCGTCGACACCCGCATTGCCGATGCGTTCGTCGCTCAGCTCGCCGCGCGTGCGCGCGCCTTGCCGCTCGGCGATCCGCGCAAGGGCCCGGTCGTGCTCGGCTCGGTGGTCGATATGAGCACCGTCGAGCGCTGCAACGCGCTGATCGACGATGCGCTCGCTAAAGGCGCGACGCTCGTGTGCGGCGGCAGGAGCGAGACCACACTGATGCCCGCCACGCTGCTCGACCATGTGACGCCGGCCATGCGCATCTATCGCGACGAATCGTTCGGCCCCGTCAAGGCGATCGTGCGCGTGGACGGCGAAGCGGCCGCCATCGCCTGCGCGAACGACAACGAATACGGGCTCTCGGCGGCGGTGTTCAGCCGCGACACGGCGCGCGCGCTCAATGTGGCGAAGCGCATCGAGTCGGGCATCTGTCATGTGAACGGCCCGACCGTGCACGACGAAGCGCAGATGCCGTTCGGCGGCGTGAAGGCAAGCGGCTTCGGCCACTTCGGCGGCAAGGCGGGCATCGCCGAATTCACCGACCTGCGCTGGGTCACGCTGCAAACGGCGCCGCGTCACTATCCGTTCTGAGTGCGACGACGACCGCAAAAAATCGCCACGCAAAATCGCTGAGCGCGCACTTGTGCATTCAAGCTGCGCGCTCAGCCTGCACGTTTAATCAGGCCACTCAGCTCCCCTGAATAAACTCCGGCAACGGGCGCGAGTTCGGCGTCGGATTGCCGTTCGCATTGGTTGGCAAACGCTGCGTCTGGAACGCGGTGAACAGCGCGGCAAAGCCATCGGCGCGCTGAATGATGACCGCGCCGTCCTGGAACGCGCCATTCTCCTTGTAGTGCTTGCCGGGCGGATTGCCCTGATTCATGTGGGTTTCGTGCAGACCGTCTTTCTTCGGCAGGAACAGGAAGCCGAACCCGTAGACCACGATGCCCGCCGTGGTCGGCGTCCAGAAATCGCGGTTGTGCAATTGCCCGCTGCCGTTGTCGTACGGAAGGCTTTCCGGCGTCTGGGTTTCGTCGATGCTTAGAACCTCGTTGATGATGTCGTTGACATCGGAGCGATTGCCGTCTTCATCTTCGTAAGGAACCGGCCGCATCCGATGGATGTCGAGCAGGCTGCTGTCCTGCCAGTAGTCGAGCCGCGGAAAACCGCTCGTGTACAGACCCGGATCGAGCCCCTGCAATTTCGCGGTCAGCGGGTCGTCGAAGTTCAGATCGGCATAGAAATACACGTCGTCGCTGCCATTGGGGGCAGGGTCGGTCGAGGCCGAATTCACGACGAGATTGAATGGCTTGTTGTCGTTGCCCGACACGGTAATCACATAGTGCGGACTCCCGACATAGGTGTCCTTGAAAGGCGCCGCGCGCAGCAGCGTTCCTTTGAACATGCAGTATTCGTTCATGGCTGAAGAACCTTGCTGAAGTTGAGCGGCAAGCATAAGGCGACGCCGAACGATAAACAAGCGCATCCGGTGTCACACGCCTGCAACGTTTATCGAGGCTAGATGAGGCCTTCGTGATCGCGGGAGCGTAAGTGGAGAAGGGCGCGCGCAAGGGTGCGATGAAACGCGCACGCCGGTGCTTTTATCCGGACTCCACGACGTTATCCGAACCCGTTATCCGAACCGAGAGATGCCAGTCGAATAGCACGGAGGGTGGGTGAAAGCGATTGCCTTTTCGAACAACGATATTGCGGTCATTGCATGGACCCTGGGCGGCAAGCTGAAGGACTGTCTCGGCTTCGCCATTTCCCGCATCGACGTACAGACCGGAACGGAAACGCCGCTTCCCGCGATGGCGACGTTCAAGGGGCAGGCGGCCGGCGCGGGGCGCACCACGTTCGTGGACCCGGTGCAGAAGTTCTTCTGGAAGGACGTCACCGCGATTCGCGGCCGTACCTACCGCTACCGGATCGTGCCGATGGGCGGCACGCCCGGCAATCTGAAACCGTTGCCCTATGGTCCGCTGCTGTCGAATCAGATTCAGCTGACGGCCGACTACGGCGCGCTGTCGGTCTATTTCAATCGCGGCATTCTCGCGACGCAATCCACCGCGAGCGTGCTCGAAGCGACGCCGGGCGGCGGCAAGCTCGTCGACAAGCTGCAGAAGCATATCTACACGATCGGCGATCCGCTTCGCAACGATCTGGCCGGCGAGATGATCGAGGCGCTGACCACGCTGCCGAAAGAAGCCGCGCAAACGGGCGGCACCTTGCAGTGCGCGTTCTACGAGCTCGACGATCCCGAAGTGATTGCGTGTCTGAAGCCCTTGCAGCGCTCGTTGAATCTGATTCTCTCGAACATGCCGGGCAAGGACGCGAACGGTCAGAAAACCAACGACGTCTATTCGGCCGAGCGCGCCGACATGAAAGCGGCGGGCGTCAAGGTGACCGACCGCTTCATGGCGAGCAATCATATCGGTCACAACAAGTTTCAGGTGCTGCTGCAAGACGGCAAACCGACGGCCGCTCTGTTCGGCTCGACCAACGTGACCGCGCATGGCCTGTGCGCGCAGACCAACAACACGATCATCGCCCGCTCGCCGGCGGTGGCGAATGCTTATAGCGGCTACTGGACGCGCCTGAAGAAAGATACCCTGGCGCCGGGTCCCAAGGTAACCGGGCCGCAGGCCAAGCCCCTGCGTTCCGCCGATGCGAGCGGCCCCGTCACGATCGATCTCGAAGACGGCAGCGGCACCCTCGACATCTGGTTCTCGCCGAACACGCCGAAGGCGAGAGCGAGCAAACCGCCGGCCGATGAAGCGTGTCCGCCCGATCTGCAGGAACTGTTCGATCTGATCGGCAAGGCACGGCAGTCGATTATTTTTCTCGTGTTCGAGCCCGGTTATCCGAGCATCGTCGATGCGATCGCGGCCGCGCAAAAGGCGCGCCCCACGCTGTTCGTGCGCGGCGCCGTCACGGCGGCGAACGCGGCCGGCGAATTCTATGCGGCGCTTCACGATGGCCAGGTGCCCGTGAAAGCACCTAAAAAAGGCGACTCGCCGCTGCCCGAGGATTTCCGTGTGATTCATACGGCGGGCGTGACCAAGGGCGATGCGTTCTCGCAATGGAAGCAGGAGTTGAACAAGGCGGGCAATGCGGTCGTGCATGACAAGATCGTCGTCATCGATCCGTTCACGGATAACTGCATCGTCGCAACGGGCAGTCACAACGATGGTTACAAGGCCTCGTACAACAACGACGAGAACCTGAACATCATCAAGGGACACCGCGCCGCGGCCGAGGCTTATGCCGCGCATTGCCTCGACGTCTACGATCATTACGCGTGGCGCTACTGGCTCGAAAAGCGCAAGGAAAAAGCGTGGCATTTCCTCGCCTCGGACGACACGTGGCAGGACGCCTATTTCGCCGCCGACAACACGGTGAAGTCGGCCGAACTCGCCTTCTGGCTCAGCGCGACGCCGAAGTCCGAGGCGATGCCGACACCGCATGCGGAAAGCTCCACGCGCAGACGGCCGGCGCTGCAACTGCTGACGGGCGGTTTGTCGCCGGCGGTCGGGCCGCATGCGTCGAAGCCCGCGCCGCGCCGGAAAGCCTCGGCAAAGTGAAACGCGGCGAGGCCGTCGATTGCGCTCGATGCGGTTGCGTTGTCGATCTTTCTGCGTGACGCTGCCGGCAGGCCGGTGACCGAGCGCTAACCGAACTGCCCGGGTGTTCCGTATCGCGGCCCGCTAAACGAAATTTCCGTGGCAGGCGAGTTTCGTGCAGTGGCGAACGACATCGAGCGAATCCGCGCCGCGCTCACTTCACGCGGCGCGGGCCACTACGCTCAGGCCGGCTGGCGCAGCGTTTTCGCGGCCGCCACCATGTTGGTCAGCGCGGGAATCACTTCGGCCCACGCGCGCGTTTTCAGGCCACAGTCCGGATTGACCCACAGGCGCCCGGCCGGAATGCGCTCGGCGGCCTTCTTCATCAGGTTCACGATATGCTCCTCGCTCGGAATGTTCGGCGAGTGAATGTCGTACACGCCCGGGCCGATTTCATTCGGATACCTGAAGTCGTCGAAGGCATCGAGCAGCTCCATGTCGGAGCGCGAGGTTTCGATCGTGATGACGTCCGCATCCATCTCGGCGATCGACGCGATGATGTCGTTGAACTCCGAATAGCACATATGCGTATGGATCTGCGTTTCGTCCCGCACGCCGTTCGCGGTGATGCGGAACGATTCCACGGCCCATTGCAGGTACTCGCTCCATTGCGCGCGACGCAGCGGCAGCCCTTCGCGCAGCGCCGCTTCGTCGATCTGGATCACGCGCACGCCGGCCTTTTCGAGGTCCAGCACTTCTTCGCGGATCGCCAGCGCAAGCTGATGGCACGATACCGAACGCGGCTGGTCATCGCGCACGAACGACCAGTTCAGGATCGTCACGGGGCCGGTCAGCATGCCCTTCATCGGCTTCGTCGTTTGCGACTGCGCGTAGCGGATCCACTCGACGGTCATCGCCTTCGGGCGGCTGATGTCGCCGAACAGGATCGGCGGCTTCACGCAGCGCGAACCGTACGACTGCACCCAGCCGAACTGGCTGAACGCATAGCCGTCCAGCTGCTCGCCGAAGTATTCGACCATGTCGTTGCGTTCCGCTTCGCCGTGCACGAGCACGTCGAGACCGAGCGCTTCCTGCTCCTTCACGGCACGCGTGATTTCCCGCTCCATCGCGGCCTTGTAGCCGGCCTGATCGAGTGCGCCCGCCTTGAACTGGCTGCGTGCGTGACGGATTTCGCTGGTCTGCGGGAACGAGCCGATCGTCGTGGTCGGGAAGGCGGGCAGGTTGAGAATCGCGGACTGCTTTTGCGCGCGTTGCGGATAGGCGCTCGCGCGCTTGCCGAGCGACGCATCGATGCGCGCGATGGCGGCCTTGACGGCGGGGTTGTGTACGCGCGGCGAGGTGCGGCGGCTCTCGATGGCCTTCGCGTTGGCGGCGAGCGCATCGGCGACCGAGGCGCGGCCGTGGTTCAGCGCGCCGGCCAGCACGCTCAGTTCGTCGAGCTTTTGCAGCGCGAACGCGAGCCACGATCTGATTTCGGCGTCGAGCTTCTGCTCGCTGTTCAGATCGACCGGGGTGTGCAGCAACGAGCACGACGGTGCGATCCACAGCCGCTCGCCGAGCGTGCGATGCAGCGGTTCGAGCCATTCCAGCGCGGCGCTCAAATCGGTCTTCCAGATGTTGCGGCCATTGATTGCGCCGACCGAGACGACCGAGGTCGCGGGCAATTGCGCCACGGCCTTGACGATTTCATCGCGCGCGTTGATCGCATCGATATGCAGGCCGTCGACGGGCAGCTTGCAGGCGAGTTCGAGGTTGTCCTGCAACTGGCCGAAGTAGGTGGCGAGCAGCAGTTTGACGCGGCGCTCCGACAACGCTTCGTACGCCGTACGGAACGCCTGGCACCACGTCGCATCGAGTTCCGTCACGAGCACCGGCTCGTCGATCTGCACCCACTCGATGCCCTGTGCCGTGAAGTAGTCGAGCAGGGCGGCGTAGACGGGCAAGAGGCGCGGCAGCAGCGCGAGCTTGTCGGAGTCGTCCTTCGCTTTGCCGAGCCACAGATAGGTGACCGGACCGACGATCACGGGCTTCGCATTCACGCCGAGCGCGCGGGCCTGGTTGAGCTGTTCGAGCAGACGCGACGGGTCGAGCGAGAACTGCGTGTTCGCATCGAACTCGGGGACGATGTAGTGATAGTTCGTATCGAACCACTTCGTCATTTCACCGGCGGCCACGCCGCCACAGCATCCGCCGTGATCTTCGGCGCTTTGCGCCGAGCGGCCGCGCGCGACGCGGAAGTAGTTGTCGAGCGTGTCGCCGTGGAAACCGCGCACGCGTTCGGGCAGGTTGCCGAGCGTGAAGCTCATGTCGAGCACCTGGTCGTAAAACGCGAAATCGCCGACGGGCACGAAATCCAGACGCGCCTGGTCTTGCCAGTGACGCTCGCGAAGCTGCGCGCCCACGGCTTTCAGTTCGTCGCGCGACGATTCGTTTTTCCAGTATTTTTCGAGGGCGAATTTCAGTTCGCGTTGCGCGCCGATGCGCGGAAAACCGAGGTTGTGCGTAGTGACCATGTTGCGTGTGCCGTTCAAAGGAGAAGTAACTGGCAGCGATGATAGAATTTTCCGTGTATGAATAAAAATGGATTTATTTCATACAAGGATCGATTTTGTTCATGGAGTGAGGCATGCTGGAGCGCAGTCACCTGATGGTCGTGCGCGAGGTGGAGCGTCTGGGGTCGCTCACCGCCGCCGCGAATACGCTCAATCTCACGCAGTCGGCCCTGAGCCACGCGGTGAAGAAGCTGGAGCAGCAGCTAGGCACGCCGGTATGGACGCGCGAGGGCCGTTCGATGCGGCTCACGCAGGCCGGGCAGTACCTGCTCGGGCTCGCCAATCGCATGCTGCCGCAGTTCGAGCTGGCCGAGGAACGCATGAAGCAGTACGCGCAAGGCGAGCGCGGCACGCTGCGTATCGGCATGGAATGCCACCCGTGCTATCAGTGGCTGCTCAAGGTGGTGTCGCCGTATCTCGCGCGCTGGCCCGACGTCGATGTCGACGTGAAGCAACGCTTTCAGTTCGGCGGCATTGGCGCGCTGATCGGCTACGAAATCGACGTGCTCGTTACGCCCGATCCGCTGAAGCGGCCCGGGTTGCGCTTCCAGCCGGTATTCGACTACGAGCAGGTGCTGGTCGTCGCCGACGGACATGCGCTGGCGGACGAAGCGTACGTCACGCCCGAACAGCTCGCGAGCGAAGTGCTGATTACCTATCCCGTCGAGACCGACCGGCTCGACATTTACACGCAGTTTCTGACGCCGGCCAACGTCGTGCCGAGGCGCCACAAGGTGATCGAGACGACGGACATCATGCTGCAGATGGTCGCGAGCGGCCGGGGCGTCGCGGCGCTGCCGCGCTGGCTCGCGGAAGAGTACGCGGGCTGGATGCCGATCACGCCGCTGCAACTCGGCAGGAAGGGCATCGCCAAACAGATTTTTCTCGGCACCCGCGAGGCCGACGACGAGATCGACTATCTGACGGCCTTCGTGAAGGCCGCGCGCGAGCCGGAGTGGAGCGAGGCGAAGGTGCGTAGGTAGGTGCGTCGGTAGTTGTGTTGGGTTGGATGAAGAAAGCGGATTGCCTGTCGTCGCGAGAAGCCGCCGCGTTCAGATAGTCCATTTGTCTCGACCCGATTGCGGCTCGCCTGGCGCGAGCTCTCCCTACACCCCCTAATGCGCGGAAGCCGGCACGCCCTCGCGAGGCGCCATGCGGGAAAAGAACACGACCCCGGCGGCCACGACCGACATCACCGCGAGTCCGGTCATGCCGCCTTCGATCGAGCCGGTCTTCTGTTCGAGAAAGCCGAAGGCGGCCGGCGCGACGAAGCCGCCCAGGTTGCCGATCGAATTGATCAGCGCGAGCACCGCCGCGGAAATCCGCGCGTCGAGATAGCCTTGCGGAATCGGCCAGAAGAGCGACGACGCGGCCTTGAAACCGATTGCCGCAAAGCAGATCGCGACGAACGAGAACAGCGGGCCGCCCTGGCCGGCCGCGTACATGCCGAGTGCGGCGATCAGCAGCACGCACGCGACCCAGGCTTGCTGGAACTTGAAGCGTGCCGCGAGCATCGCGAAGAAGTACATCGCCGCGATCGAGATCAGCCACGGAATCGAATTGAACAGCCCGACCTGCAAGTCGTTGAAGTGCCCCATCTTGCGAATGATGCTCGGCAGCCAGAAGGTCGCGCCGTAGATCGTCAGCGACACCGCGAAATAGATGACGCAGAAGATCAGAATCTGCGGATCGCGCAGCAGACTCCACAGCGACGGCTTGACCGCATGCACCGCTTCGCGTTGCCGCTGCTCTTCCTCGATGTCGCCGATCACCGCATCCTGCTCGGCGCGCGTGAGCCAGGCGGCGTCGCGCGGCTTCGAGTCGAGCCATAGCCAGATGAAGCCGGCCAGCACGACCGAGAACATGCCTTCGATCAGGAACATCCATTGCCAGCCGCGCAGCCCCGCGCCATTGATCAGCATGAGCCCGCCCGAGATCGGCCCGGACAGCACCGAGGCGAGCGCCGAGCCGCTCAGGAAGATCGCCATCGCCTTGCCGCGCTCCTTGCCCGGCAGCCATTGCGTAAAGTAGTAGATGACGCCGGGAAAGAAGCCGGCTTCGGCCGCGCCGAGCACGAGACGCATCACGTAAAACGACATCTCGCCGCGCACGAAGGCCATGCCGGCCGCGGCGAGCCCCCACGTGAGCATGATGCGCGCCAGCCATAGCTTTGCGCCGAAGCGCTGCAGCAGCATGTTCGACGGCACTTCGAAGATCGCATAGCTGACGAAGAAGAGCCCCGCGCCGAGACCATACGCCGCCGCGCCGATGCCGAGATCGGCGCTCAGATGCTGGCGCACGAAGCCGATGTTCACGCGGTCGATATAGTTGACGATGAACATCACCACGAAGAGCGGCAGCACGCGCCACTTGATCTTGTGTACCGCGCTCGCCAGCACGCCGGCCGGGTCGTGGCGCGGCGCGTCCGGGATGGTTCTACTCATGAGCCTGTCTCCTTCGGTGGCAGTGCGTGTGGCGTGCCGGGTCGGTGTGTTGTGGATCGGCAGTACGGATCGGTAGTACGGATCAAAAGCGCGGGTTCTTGCCGCTGAAGCCCGGGTCGTACTTGCGCATCTGCGCGAGGTCGTCGCGATTGCGCACGCCGCACGACAGGTACTGCGCGTGCAGTTCGGCGAGCCGTGCGCGATCGAGTTCGACGCCGAGGCCCGGCGTCGTCGGCACGCGGACCGAGCCGTCGTCGAATTGCACGCGGCCGCCCTGGATGACTTCTTCTTCCTGCCACGGATAGTGCGTGTCGCACGCGTAGGTCAGGTTCGGGATGCTGGCCGCGACGTGCGTCATCGCCATGAGGCTGATGCCGAGGTGCGAGTTCGAGTGCATCGACATGCCGAGGTCCCACAGCCTGCACATGCGCGCGAGCGTCTGCGTCGCGCGCAGGCCGCCCCAGTAGTGGTGATCCGACAGCAATACCTTGATCGAACCCATTTCGCAGCCGCGGCGGAAATCGTCCATGGTCGTGATCACCATGTTGGTCGCGAGCGGCAGCTTCGTATGCTTCTGCAGCTCGGCCATGCCCGCGAGTCCCGGGCACGGGTCTTCGTAGTATTCGAGAATCTCGTCGAGCTCGGGCGCGGCCTCGATGCTCGTCTTGAGCGTCCAGTTCGCGTTCGGGTCGAGCCGCAGCGGCATGCCGGGGAACGCCTTCGCGAGCGCTTTCATGCAGGAGATTTCATGCGCGGGTTCGAACACGCCGCCCTTCAGCTTGATGCTTTGGAATCCGTAGAGATCGATCATGCGGCGCGCCTGCGCGACGATCTGTTCAGGACTCAGGCCTTCGCCCCAGGCGTCGGGCGCATAGGGCTTCTCGATGTGTTCGGCGTACTTGAAGAACAGGTAGGCGCTGTAGGGCACCGCGTCGCGCACCTTGCCGCCGAGCAGGTCGACGATCGGCGCGCCGACGATCTGCCCTTGCAGGTCGAGCATCGCGACTTCGAGGGCGCTGATGACTTTCGGCGCGTTCTTGGCCGAATGCGAGCCGGGCGCGAGTTCGAATTCGACCGCGCCGGGGCTCGCCTTGATCGTGCCGCGCACACGTTCTTCCATGCGATTGAGGTCGAACGGCGAGAGGCCGACCACGAGCGACTTCGCCTGGTCGAGCACGCGCAGCATGGGTTCGTCGCCATAAGTCTCGGAGATACCGACGCGGCCGTCGCTCGTCTCCAGTTCGAGGATGGCGCGCAGCGCCCAAGGTTCGTGAATGCCGGCGGCGTTGAGCAGCGGGCCGTCGCGGAAGGCTATCGGCGTAATGCGAACCTGCGTGATCGTGATGTCGCGAGTCATGGTCGGAAATGGGCGATGAAAGGTTAAAAGGTCGATGGCGGCATAGTAAAGCACTAATATATTAGTGCGTCAGTAGGGAAACTACCCAGTCCCCGTTCGGTGCGAGGCGGCCGGGAAGCCCGCTGGAAGGGGCTCGCGTCGGCTATAGTTCTAATGTTTCAGTGCGCGGCCGCAGCCGGTTGCGTTTGCGTCCACGTTTCAGCGCTTCAGTTTCCGTCATGAAAAACCACGCTATTTCGTCAGGGGTGACCCGGCTCGACCGGTCCCGCCACGCCGCGCCGCAAGTGTTCGAACGACTGCGCGACATGATCCTTTCCCTCGAACTGACGCCCGGCACGGTGCTCTCGCGCACCGAGCTCGCGAACCGCTACGGTCTGAGCCAGACGCCCGTGCGCGACGCGCTGATGAAGCTCGGCGAAGAAGGGCTCGTCGACATCTTTCCGCAGCACGCGACCGTCGTGAGCCAGATCGACGTGACCTCGGCCTTGCAGGCGCATTTCCTGCGCCGCTCGATCGAGCTCGAAGTCGTGCGCACGCTCGCGGAGCAACGCGATGCGGGGCTGATCGCCCAGTTGCGCGCCACCATCGCGAAGCAGACGGAACTGCTCGATCTGAAGGACTACGAGCATTTCGCGCTGTTCGATCAGGCGTTTCATCGCCAGATGTACGAGGCGGCGGGCGTGCCGCAACTGTGGGACCTCGTGCGCCGGCGCAGCGGCCATATCGACCGGCTGCGTCGTCTGCATCTGCCGGTGGCGGGCAAGACGGCGGCGGTGGTGCGCGATCACACGGAAATTGTCGATGCGATCGACCAGGGTGATGTGCCGGCCGCGCAGACCGCGCTGCGCAAGCATCTATCGGGCACGCTGAACCAGATCGACCAGATTCGCACGAGTCATCCGGATTTTCTGGCGGACGATTGAGCGCGTTGGGCGAGGCGCCTGAAGTCGATCGGCTTATTCGAACTCGCCCGTGCGCACCTCGCCGTCGCGCAGGTAGCGCGTAATCAACACGCCGCCCGGCGTGCTGACCGAGTGCGCGAGCGTGAAGGCGGAGGCGGACGCGTCGTCGCCGAACAGGCGCTTGCCGCACCCCAGCATGACGGGGAAAACCTGCAGGCGAAGTTCATCCACGAGGCCCGCCGCGAGCAACTGGCGCACCATCTCGCCGCTGCCGAACGTCAATAGATTGGCACCGTCTTCGCGTAGAAGCGCGCGTATCGCATCGGCGAGATCGCCCTGCAACGCGTGACTGTTTTGCCAGCCGAGCGTATCGGCGCGATGCGTGGCCACGTGCTTGGGGACGCTATTGAACAGGTCGGCAATGGCGCGGCTGTTCGAATCCGCCGGCACGTGCGGCCAGTATCCGGCGAAGATGTCGTAGGTGTTGCGCCCGAGCAGCAGCTCGAACGGCTGCGAGAGCATGTCCCACAGGTTCTGGCCGATGGCTTCGTCAGCATAGGGAACCATCCAGCCGCCGAGACGGAATCCGCCGCTGGTGTCTTCCGCTGGCGCCCCGGGGGATTGGGTGACGCCATCCAGACTGATGAACGTGGAAACGGTGAGCTTGCGCATGATGTTCTCCAGGTCTACGGACACGATTGGTACGCAGATACGACGAACGATACGCTTGAAAATCGACAGGCCGGCGAGCGGCTTGCACGCGATGGCCGCGTGAGGCACATCATGAGACACGGGCGTTGCGCGTGAGCCTGACGAACCGGCTCACGCATACCGCGCGAGGAACATATCCGCCGTTGCTTCCGCGATGCGCTTCTGCTCTTTGGCATCGAGCGGCACTTGCCCCATCGTCACCTGCGGCCAGAACGCAAAACCCTTGACGAGCACCTGCAACTGCAGCGCCGCGAAGAGGGGATCGCCGGTCTTGAGGCGACCGTCGGCGGCCGCCGCGCGGACCCAGGCCGTCAGGTCTTCCTCGCGCTCTCCCATGCGAGCGACCATGTCGCGGGCGCGCTCCGGCGAATGGATGCCCGCCGCGATCGCCACCCGTGCCAGCGACAGGAAGGACTCGTCGTTGAGCAGCCGCAGCTTGCGCTGCAACAGATCGAGCAACTGCCCGCGCAATGGCTTGTCGGCCCGATAGGCGGGCGCATCGCCGCCCTGGCTCGCATCCCATAGCTGATGAAGAATCGCCGCGAACAGTGCCTCCTTGCTCGGAAAATGGTTATAGACCGTACGCTTCGAGACGTTCGCGCGGGCGGCGATACGGTCCATGCTGGTCGCGTCGTAGCCGGCCGCGAGGAATTCCTCGATCGCGGCGCCGACGATCGCGACACGCTTGCGGTCCGTCAGACGTTGGGGTGGGGCAGTCGATTCCATGGAAAGATTTTACACTGGCCAGTTTACTTTTCTCGAAAATAAACTACACTGCCGAGTGTACATTTTTTGAAGGTCAACTCATCATGTCGCTTCCCGCTTTGGTCGGCCGTATGCTCGGCGTGAGTGCCGCGCAACATAGCCGCGCGACGTTCGGCCACTCGCCGCAGCATGACGGCGAACGCTTTCGCAACGTCAGGCCGCGTCCCGCGGAAAGCCTGCGCAAGACGCTCGGGCTCGCGTGGACGGTGCTGTTCAACAAGCCGCGTGGCACCGTGCCGGCAGCGGTATTGCCCGTCGAAACGCTGACGCGCGCGCAACTCGACGCGGCGCCCGACCGCAGCCTCTACCGGCTCGGTCATTCGACACTGCTGCTGAAGTTGCGCGGCCAGTTCTGGCTGACCGATCCGGTGTTCGCCGAGCGAGCCTCGCCGTTTCGCAGGTTCGGTCCGAAGCGCTTTCATGCACCGCCGATCGCCCTCGACGATTTGCCGCCGCTGCGCGGCGTGATCCTCTCGCACGACCACTACGACCATCTCGACCGCGAAACGGTCCTCGCGCTGGCGCAGCGCACCGGGGTGTTTCTGACGCCGCTCGGCGTCGGCGACCGGTTGATCGAATGGGGCATCGACGCGGACAGGGTGCAGCAGTTCGACTGGTGGCAGGGTACGCGGGTCGACGGCATCGCGTTCACCGCGACGCCGGCCCAGCACTTTTCCGGGCGCAGCCTGTTCGACGGCAACAGCACGTTATGGGCTTCATGGGTGATCGCCGATGACGATCTGCGCGTGTTCTTCAGCGGCGACACCGGCTACTTCGACGGCTTCAGCATGATCGGCGAGCGCCTCGGACCGTTCGACGTCACGTTGGTCGAAACCGGCGCTTACGATCCGATGTGGCCGTACGTTCATATGCAGCCCGAAGAAACCGTGCAGGCGCATATCGATCTGCGCGGCCGCTGGCTCGTGCCGATTCACAACGGCACCTTCGACCTCGCGATGCATCGCTGGCAGGAGCCGTTCGAAAGAGTGACAAGACTGGCGCTGGCGCGCGGGGTTGCGCTATCGACCCCGCGCATGGGCGAGCGGCTCGATCTGAACGCGGTGCATCGCGGCGAACGCTGGTGGCGCGATGTCGTGGAGCCGGTCGCCGCGCCGAGGTCTGCGTGGCGGTGGTGCGCGGCGCGCCATGCAGAGAGCGCCGAGTCCTCCTGAGCGGTGCTCAGCCGGAATCGTGAGCGCGCGCGTCATGTCGTGGGTGACGCTCGATGACAGGAGTGGTGTGATGGGCTGTCAATAGCTATTCCGCGAGTCGCGCGCGCACCGTATATTCGCCCTCGTTGCCCTTGTCTTCGAGCATATGCGCCATGGCCGTATTGAAGTCGGGCGGCAACGGCTCGACCGGATAGCCGCGCTTTTCCCATGCATCGAGGCCGCCCTTCAGCGCGCGCACATGATGAATGTTCTTGCGATGCAGTTGCTTGACGATGCGCTTGGCCGTCGCCTCGTTGGGACACACGCAATAGACGACGATCGGCCGCTTCAGAAAGTCCGGATGAATCGGATCGGGTGAATCGAGGTCGAGCGGCCGCGCGCCGGCAATCCGGTGCGATTCTTTTTCGCGCACGGTGTGTGGACGCGCGTCGAGAATCAGCGGCGGCTCGTTCGACTTCATCATCTCGTCGAGCTGGTCGGGCGAAATGCGCGTATGCGCGAGCCAGCGGCGAAACTGCAAACGGCGTAACCAGCGATAGAGCAGAGCTACCGCGAAGATCACCGCGAACGTATCGACGATCGTGCCGCCGTTGCGCCGCACGAGCAGCATCAATTGCACGATCTGATCGTGCAGCGCGCCGCCGCCGATGACCCATGCGCTGGCCCACAGCGTGGCGCCGATCAGGTCCCACCACAGGAACACGCCGACCCCGATTGCGGTCGTGCCGAGCAGCGGCGCGGAAATCAGCCCGACGCCCGGCAGAAACTTCGCGACCACGAGAATCGGCGCGCCATAGCGCTCATAGGTGTTGCGCGTGGCGCGCAGGGTCGTGTCCAGCGACAGCGAGAAGCGCACGAGGTAGTTCAGCAAGCGGCGGCCGTACGCGCGTCCGGCGAAAAACCATAGCGAGTCGGCCAGCAGCGTGGCGCCGACCGCCGCGCACACCACGGCGGCGTACGAGGTCTGTCCCATGGCTGCCATGGTTCCGCCGAGAATCAGCATCGGCGCGGCCGGAATCGGCATGCCGAGCTGCGTGACGAGCACGCTCATGAACACGGCCCACACGCCGAGAGAGGCTGGAATCGCAACCGGAAAATGCCACACAACCGCGCTCCTGATAAGGCAAGCAGAAGAAGGAATTCGCCCGCGCCCGGCCGGTGCATGGCACGGGCGACGCTGGCGGCCTCGCGGGAGCAGGCGCGCGCGTCGGCGCGAAAGACGGATTTAAGCACAGGTAGCGGGTCGGCGTTGTGAAAGCACGCGGCGCGGCGGGGTTTTTGCGGCGGAGGGGAGGGGTGGGCCGGGGTGGGTTGCCTTGACGGGGGATCGGAAAGCCGAACCATGCGGGATAAGCGATGCGACACTGCACCGCATCACCCATCCCCCAACGGATCGTACGGCACTGCGCGTTCATGTTCGGCCGCCTGATTGCGCGCGGCGATATCGGACCTTGTTCGGCGCGAACGGCGTCGCCAGGGCGTTGCTACAATGATCTCCACACCCTGAAGGACATCACGGAGACAGCGTATGGCAACGCTTCAGCCCATCAGCCGCTACCCGGTGCCCGAGCCCGGCGAGTGGCCTGACGATATCCGTACCCGCATTCTCGAGGTGCAGGAGAAAGCCGGTTTCGTGCCGAACGTGTTTCTGACGCTCGCGCATCGCCCCGACGAATTCCGCGCGTTCTTTGCTTATCACGATGCGTTGATGCTGAAGGAAGGCGGTCTCACGAAAGGCGAGCGCGAGATGATCGTGGTCGCGACGAGCGCGCTCAACGATTGTCTGTACTGCGTCGTCGCGCACGGCGCGATTTTGCGCATCTACGAAAAGGCGCCGTTGCTCGCGGACCAGGTCGCCGTCAATCATCGCAAGGCCGACATCACCGAGCGTCAGAAGGCGATGCTCGATTTCGCGCTCAAGGTGTGCCGCGCGTCCGGCACGGTCGGCGAGGACGATTTCCGGACGCTGCGCGGGCACGGCTTGACCGACGAAGACATCTGGGACATCGCGGCGATTACCGCGTTTTTCGGCCTGTCGAACCGCATGGCCAACGTGATCTCGATGCGTCCGAACGACGAGTTCTATCTGATGGGGCGCGTGCCGAAAGCCGCCGCGGACACGCCGAAGAAATAGCCTCGGCTGAGATTGCTTCGGTATCCGTAGCGGCAGCGGCTCGCAGCGAGGTTCGCCTCAGGCGCGCGCAGGGCTGGCGCGCGGCGCGGGCGCGCTCGCCGCCGTATCGTCGATCGGGAAGTGCAGCATCGCGGCCAGCACGCCGGCGACAACGGTCGCTTCCCACAGCAGCGAGTACGAGCCGGTCAGATCGAAGACGAGGCCGCCGAGCCATGCGCCGAGAAACGAGCCGATCTGATGGCTCAGAAAGCAGATGCCGAACAGGCTGCCGAGATGGCGCGTGCCGAACACCTTGGCGACGAGACCGCTCGTGAGCGGCACGGTGCCGAGCCACGTGAGGCCCATTACGGCCGCGAAAAGCACGACGGACGTGGCGCTTTTCGGCAGCACGAAGAATACGCCGATCGTCGCGCTGCGCAGCAGATAAAGCCAGCCGAGCACGTAATGTTGCCGGAAGCGGCCGCCGAGCCAGCCGCATGCCCAGCTGCCCGCCATGTTGAAGAGGCCGATCAGCGCGAGCGCGGTGGCGCCGAGTCCGAGCGGCATATGGCAGAGCGTCAGATACTCGGGCAGATGCGTGGCGATGAACGCGAGCTGGAAGCCGCACGTGAAGAAGCCGAGCGTGAGCAGCAGGTAGCCGCGATTGCGCGCGGCCTGCGCGAATACGGCACGCAGCGGGATGGCCGGCGCTTCCTGCGGCTGAGCGCCCGCCGGTGTCGGGGCGCGCCGGTCGAGCACGATACCGAGCGGCGCGACCAGCAGCATCACGAACGCGAGCACGAACAGCGAGGTCGCGATCCCCGCGTGCAGGCGGATGCCTTGCACGAGCGGCACCATCAACACCTGGCCCGCGGAGCCGCCGGCGCTGACGAGGCCCATCGCGAGGCTGCGTTTTTCCGGCGAGGCGATGCGGCCCACTGCCGGCAGCACGACGCCGAACGTCGTGCAGCTCACGCCGATGCCGACCAGCAGGCCCATGCCGACGATCAGCAAGGCGCCGCCCGGCGCGACCGCCGCGAGCCCGAGGCCGGCCGCGAAGGTCGTCGCGCCGAACGCGACCACGGGCGCCGAGCCGTAGCGGTCCGCGGCCGCGCCCGCGAACGGCTGCGCGAAGCCCCATACGAGGTTGTGCAGTGCGATTGCGAACGCGATCTGCGTGACCGGTACGCCGCGATCGAACGAGAAGGGGCCGATGAACAGCCCGAAGGTTTGGCGGATGCCCATCGTCGCGCTCAGGACGAGCGCGCCGGCGACGATCACGAGCGTGGTCGTCGTCGGATGGAAGGCAGCGGGGTAGCGCTTGCTATGGGTGGTCGACATGGCGGGTTCTCCTTGAGCGCCATGTTCGCAGTCCGCAGCCGCTGCGGCAAAAGAAAAGTTTTCGGCGACAGGTGAGCGTGGCTCATCTGTTCCGGTGCCGTGCCTATGCCGCGCTTATGCCACAGTTATGTCGCGCCCATGCCGTGCGATTACGCCGCGGCCTGCGAATCGAACTGTGCCGCCGAGTCGGCGAGCCAGCGCTTGAAGTCGGCCAGCTCCGGCCGGCGAATCGCGCTTTCCGCGTTTTCGGCGCTGACGAGCCAGTAGGCGGTGGTCGACGCGATCGTGCCCGCGCAGGCCTCGACGAGCGCGCCGCTCGCGAGAGCGCCGTCGACGAGCGGCTTGCGGCCGAGCGCGACGCCAAGCCCCATGCTGGCCGCCTCGAACGCAAGCTGGATCGTGTCGACGCGCAGGCCGCCGCTCACGTCGACGCCATCGGCGCCGGTTGCGTCGAGCCACGCCTGCCAGTCTTCGCTGGCGGCGTTCACGTGAATCAGCGTCGCGTGTTGCAGGCTCGCCGCGCCGTGCTCGTCGAGCAGCGTTTGCCGATAGGCGGGGCTGCACACGGGCACGAAACGCTCGCCGAACAGACGCGTCCAGGCCATGCCGGCAACCGGCGCGCGGCTCATGCGAATCGCGAAATCGAAGCCGTCCACCGGAAAGCCCACTTGACGATGCGACGTATCCACGCTCACGCTGACGTTCGGCCAGCGCGCGCGAAACCCGGCGAGACGCGGCAATAGCCAGAGTGCGGCGAAGGTCGGCGCGCAACTGAGCGCGATGGGGCGGTCCGCGCGATGATTCGGCAGACGCTGCGTGCCGATTGCGATCAGCGAAAACGCCTCGGACACGTACGACAGATAATCGGCGCCCGTCGCCGTCAGCGAAATGCCGCGCGGTTCGCGCACGAACAGCTCGACGCCGAGCGCCTGTTCGAGGCCGACGATGCCGTGGCTGACCGCGCTCGGCGTGACGTTGAGCTCCGCCGCGGCGAGCTTGAAACTTTGGAGCCGGCCGGCCGCTTCGAAAAAGCGAAGCGCGGGCAGTGGCGGCAAACGAAGCGGCATGATGCGTTCCCCCTGGAGCGGCCGTCTCGCGAACGGCGCGCGTGCTGCGTGATGTCTCGTGTGCGGTATTGCGAAGTGCGACCCGAAGTGCGACCAGATAGTGCGGTCCGGTAGTGCAGCCCGGTAGTACAACCCGATCGCGTGGTTCGATAGTGCGGCCCGATAGCATGGATAGTACGGCCCGACAGCATGGCCTGATGCCAGACAACCGCGTCTCGCGCAAGCATACCTTGCCCCGCCCGCATGGCGGGCACGTCGCGGCGCGCGGCTAGCCCTGCGCTTCCACTTCCGCCGCGTGACCCTGCGCGAGCGCGGCGCGCAGATAGGTGCCGACCGCGCTCGCCCGCATCGGCAGGCTGAACAGATAGCCCTGCACCGCGCGTGCGCCGAGCGCCTTGACGACCTCGGCCTGCAACGGCGTTTCGAGTCCTTCGACCACGCATTCGAGGCCGAGATTGCGGCACAGGTCGATCACGGACTTGATGATCTTCTTCGACGCGCTGTTCGAGTCGACGTCGCTCACGAAACCGCGGTCGATCTTGATCGTATCGAACGGCAGGCGGTGCACGTAGCTGAGACTCGAATAGCCGGTGCCGAAATCGTCGAGCGAAACGCGGCAGCCGGCCTGCTTGAGCATCGTGAGCGCGCTGCGCGCCTGTTCGAAATCGCGCGTCAACGCGGTCTCGGTGATTTCGAACGTCACGCGATGCGGCGGCACGCCGCTGTCCAGCACGATATCGATGAGCCGCCGCGCGCGTGCCGACGTCGAGATATCGACCGCCGACAGATTGAACGACAGATAGAGCACGGGCGGCCAGTGCACGACTTCGGCGAGTGCCCGGCGCAGCAGCACTTCGGTGATGCACAGAATCAGTTCGGTACGCTCTGCAATCCGAATGAACTCCTCGGGCCTGACCATGCCGAGCCGCGTGTTCTGCCAGCGGCCGAGCGCTTCGAGCCCGATGGGCCGCAGCGTGAGCAGATCGTAAATCGGCTGGAATTCGAGGAACAGCTCTGCGTCGAGATCGGCGTGACGCAGTTCCTGGGTGACGAGACTCAGGCGGCGAATGCGTGTCTCGTGTTCGGTCGAGAAAATCACCGGCATGCCGCGGCGATTTTCCTTGCCGACGTAGAGCGCGGCGTCGGCGCGCTCGAACACCTGCGCGACCGTCGACCCCGCTTCGGGAAACGCGGCCCAGCCGATCGTGCCCGACAGTTCCGCGACGTTGTCCGCGACCTGATACGGCTGGCTCAGCGTATCGCAGATGCGTTGCCCCAACTCGATCAGCGTGTCGTTCGAGAGCTTGTACTGCACGAGCACGCCGAATTCGTCGCCGCCGAGGCGCGCGAACAGCAGCCCCGGTTCGTCGAGCGCGAGCAGGCGCGCGCCGACTTCCTGCAGCACCAGATCGCCGCTCGAATGCCCGTAGATATCGTTGACCTGCTTGAAGCCGTCCAGATCGATGAGGCCGACGTTGAAGCTGCCGCCGGTGGCGAAGGCCTGCTCCGACATCTCGCGCAGCGACGCGAAGAAACTGCGCCGGTTCGGCAGGTCGGTGAGGCTGTCGATGTTCGCGAGCCGGAAGTTGTCGTCGCTCAGACGCTGCGTATTCTGCTGGCTCGCCTGCAATTCGCGCTGCGCATGCACGGCGTCGGCGAAGGTGCGCCAGTAGCGCTGAATGACGAGCGCGAGCGCGACGCCCACGAGCGTCATGTCGACCGCCATCGCCATAAAGACCGGATAGCCCGTCAGAACGAAGAAGACGGCGAAACTCAGGATGACGATGCAAAGCAGCAGCAGCGCCGGCACGCGCAGATGGATCAGGCAGAACACGCAGCCGACCAGCGTCGTGGCCATATAGAACGCGACCTGGGCCCGCTCGAAGGCGGTGCCGTACGGAAACAGCAGCAGCGACCAGGCGCAGAACGCGACGCCGAACAGACCGACGAGCCAGGTCAGGCTGTGCATTTCGGCGACGGCCTGCTCCGGGGTCAGCGCGCGATGCCGCACGCGCCACCAGCGCACGCAGCGCGCGATGCACATCAGGCCGAGCGCCGCGGGCATGTAGATCGACACCGGGGCCGGCGCGCTATCGAGATGCGTGATCGCGACCGAGGCCGTGTTGACGAGCAGAATGAAGTACAGAAGCGGTATCTGGCGGCTGAATGCCTGCAACTGCGCGCGCACGATTTCCGGATCGCCTTGCGCGACCGACAGCGCTTTTCTCAACCTTGCTAGCCAAACCATTCCCATCCCTCGAAGACGTTTGCGCGGCCCGCGCCGCTTCTATATCGGCGGGATGCTGCGAAACTTGAGCGGGCCGTCTCGTCGATGCGGACGGGCCACCGGGCTCCACGCAGAAACACCGGGAAAACGAAGACGGGCTCGCATTCTTGCCGGTAAGTACTACCGGATGATGAGCGTAGATCGCGGCGAAACCAGTCGTTTATGCCGTGTCATGTTCAAAGTGCCACAACATGCCGGGTTGGCCGCGCATCAAAAAAAGCGCGATACGGCAGCGCGTAGGGCGGCGGCAAGACAGCGCAGGAAGGCCTTGCCGCACGGTCGCCACGATTTTTAATGGCTTGCCGAAAGTAAATTTTCAGAGCATCGCGCACGTGTGGAGCGCACTCGCCGCGAACCGCCCCGCCATGACGGCGAGGCCCGCGATACGCGCGGGGTCCGCGCTAAAGCACTGAAATTGCAACGGATTGTGATGCGCGGCGCGCGCGCCCGAAATGGCCGGCACGCATAAGCCCGCGATTCTTATGGCACTTTGCGCCGGGAAATCGTTAAATGTGCCCCGCGTCGGCGATACAAGCCTTACACCAAGGGTTTGCGCGAAGGTGGGGCTATGCGTTAGTGTGTCGGTCCCGGCGCCTCGAAAGGGCGCCGGTTCCATGATTACCATACGGGAAGTGCTATGAACAAACAGGAACTGATTGACGCAGTCGCCGCAGCGACGGGCGAAAGCAAAGCGGCCACCGGCCAGACCATCGACGCGATCGTCGAAGCGGTGACCAAGGCCGTGGTGGGCGGCGATACGGTGCAACTGGTCGGTTTCGGTTCTTTCTCGACCGGCGCGCGCGCAGCACGCGTGGGTCGCAACCCGTCGACGGGCGAGGAAATCCAGATCGCTGCCGCCAAGACGGTGAAGTTCACCGCGGGCAAGGCGTTCAAGGAAGCCGTCAACGCGTCGTAATGGAACGCGCTTCACACCGGACGCGCGCTGCGCTCTCCAGCATGCCATGCGTGCCGTGAGGCGCACAAAGGCGCGGCATCGGGTGTGAGGAATCACGCGCTGCCCAACCCCGGCAATCCCGACAGGCAGGTTGGTCCGGCGGCTGGCGTGGCGCGTGTGCCTGGCTTTCAGCGAAAGCCAGGCTGCCGCAGGCGCGCGGCGGCTCAGCCCGCGCGACGCTGACGGGTGGCGTCGGCGAGTATCGCGAGCACCGGCTCGGTTTGCGTCCAGCTCACGCAGGCATCCGTAATCGACACGCCGTGACGCAACGGCACGCCGGGCTTCAGGTCCTGACGCCCTTCTTCCAGATGACTCTCCAGCATGACGCCGATGATGCGGCGCTCGCCTTGCGACAACTGCCGCGCGATATCCTGCGCCACCTCGATCTGACGCAGATGCGACTTGTTCGAGTTCGCATGCGAGCAGTCGATCATCACCTGTTCGCGCAGACCCGCTGAACCGAGCGCCTCGCAGGTCGCCTGGACCGCCGCGCTGTCGTAGTTCGGTCCTTTCTTGCCGCCGCGCAGGATCACGTGCGCATCGTCGTTGCCGCGCGTTTCGAAGATCGCGGCCATGCCCATTTTCGTCATGCCCATGAACGCGTGGCTCGCGCGCGCCGCGACGATCGCATCGGCGGCGACCTGCACGCCGCCGTCGGTGCCGTTCTTGAAACCGATCGGGCAGCTGAGCCCCGAAGCGAGTTGCCGATGGCTCTGGCTCTCGGTCGTGCGCGCGCCGATCGCGCCCCAGGCGATCAGATCGGCGATGTACTGCGGGCTGAGCAGATCGAGGAATTCGGTCGCGGTGGCGAGCCCCAGCCCGTTGATGTCGAGCAGCAGTTGCCGCGCGAGACGCAGGCCTTCGTTGATGCGGAAGCTGCCGTCCAGACGCGGATCGTTGATATAGCCTTTCCAGCCGACCGTCGTGCGCGGCTTTTCGAAGTACACGCGCATCACGATCAGCAGGTTGTCCTTGTAGTGATCGGCGGCGGCCTTCAGCTTGTGCGCGTATTCGATCGCCTGGTCGTGATCGTGAATCGAGCAGGGACCGACGATCAGCACGAGCCGGTCGTCGCGGCCATGCAGAATATCGGCGATTTCCACGCGGGTCTTTTCGACGAGCGTCTGCACCGCGGGCGGCACCGGCAGTTCGTCCTGCAGCAGCGCGGGCGAGATCAGCGGACGGACCGCGCCGATGCGCACGTCGTCGATGCGCGTGGTGTCCTGGGTCGCGTCGGCCGAGCCGATTTCCTGATCGTGCAAGGGGTTGTCGAGGGCGCTCAAAATCTTCTCCGGAAGCGGTTGATAAGGCGGCGTGGCCGCCTTTCCATGCGCGCGCCGGCGTGCCGAAAGCGCGGGCGCTGCGTGGGGTTTGACGGGGGCCGCGCGGGTCGGCGCGCGAGGACGGGCGCGACCGCGCGCGGAATGCGCTGGCGCGATTATGACATCGGCACGCGGAGGTTCGCTGGGGCATGGGCGGCACGCCGTGTTCGGCGCTGGCCGGGCGGCCTCGCGGGGGCCGGCGCGATCATGCGGGGTACTGCACGATCAGCCGCGGCTACGCGCGCCCGCCCGCGCCCACCCGTGGCCACGCACGCGAAGCCGCCGCCGCTTTGCGCGACACGCCTAAGGCGTGTCGTCCACGCAGAGCACGGGATCGCTGACGAGGCAATCGGCATCCGATGCGGCAGGCCCGGCTCCGCGCGTTTTCAGCGAGGTCTCCTGCGCGGCGATGTGCAGGCCTTTGGGCAGCAGCACCCACATGCGCAGCCGTTCCTTGGTGTAGCTTGCCTGCGTCTGCGCGGTTTGACCGAAGCCGTAGAAGTAGTCGGCCCGCACGGCCCCCTGAATCGCGCCCCCCGAATCCTGCGCCAGCATCAGACGGTTGACCGCGCCGGGCGCCGCGGGGTCGTCGCGCGTGGAGACGAACACCGGCGCGCCGAGCGGCGTGGTGCGCGGATCGACGGCCACCGAGCGTCCCGCCGACAGCGGCACGCCCAACGCGCCCAGCGGACCATTCAGCGAATCCGGAATCGCGCGGAAGAACACATAGCTCGGATCGGTGATCGCGAACACGGGGCGAGGCCGCGTTGCGTTCGCGTCATGCGCGCCGGTTGCACCGATTGCGGCGCTTGCCGCATTGCCCGGCTTGTGCGCGCCGGCGGTGTCCGCGATGGCCGGCGTGATCGTGCCCGCGCTCGACGGCGTGCTCGTCGCCAGTGTGAAGCCGCGCAGCAGCGGCGACGAGGGTTCGTCGTCATCGGCGGTGGTGGGCGCTGCGTCGCCGTCGTTGCCCGCGGCCGGCGCGTCGTCGTCGCCGACGTCGACCTGCATCTCCATGCCGCGCACCACGAGCTTGCGCGCGCCGGCCGCCGCGTTGCCGTTGTGCGCGAGCGGCGGCAGAAACGGTCGGCCGTTCTGTTCGGCATAGGCAAAGCGGCGGATCGAGCCGTCGCTCATGCGGACCTTGCCCGCGCCTTGCAACTGCATCGAATACAGCATCACCGGATCGTCGACATAGGCGAGGACCGGCGCCTTCAAGGCGCCGCGCTCGATCTCGGCTCGGGTGTAGTACGGCACGATGCGCTCGCCGTCGAGCCGCAGGCGGATCTTCTTGTCGCGGATATCCGGCACGCTGTCGCGCAGGTCGAGCGTATAGACGCCCTTCGGGTTGGCGCCGCCGCTCGTCGTGCCGGTTGCGTCGCCGAGCGGGATCACGTTGCGCCCCTCGATGCGCGCCGCGCTCACGCTGCCGCGCGCGCGGTCCGGCAAACGCCGCGCGTCGAGATAGAGCATGTCGGTCGGCGTGCCGTAGAGCGGATAGACGTAGGCGCCGCCGTACTGCGGGCTGCCGTTGAGCAGGGGCTCGTAGTAGCCGGTCATGGTGCCGTCGGCCGAGCGGTCGGGATTGCGGATCTGATAGGCGTTGAAATACGTTTCGAAGAAATGCCGGATGGCCGCGACGTTGCGCGCATCCACCGCGCGCGCGGCATTGCATGGGTCCGACCAGCCGCTGCGCGCGCCGAGCACGAGGCAACTGCGGCGGAACGCGTCCCAGGATGCGGCGACGTCGTCGGTGTCCCAGCCGGGCAGATCGCCGAACGCGGTCGGCTCGTAGTACGCGTGGCGCGTGGCGAAGCCGCTGGCGAGGGCGGGTTTGGGTGGTGTGCTGGCGGTGCCGCTGGTTGTGGTGCCAGTAGTGCCAGTAGTGCCAGTAGTGCCAGTAGTGCCGCCGCTGACCGCGCCGCCGGTCGGGCTCGCAGCCGTTGCCTGTGCCTGTGCCGTTGGCGGCGCCATCGCCGCAGCGGGCATGCGCGGTGGCGGCGCGACAGGTTGCGCGAGCGGCGGTGCGGTCAACGCGGGTTGCGCGGCGGACGATGCCGATACCGTCGCCGCCTGCTCACCTGTCGATACCGCTGCGACCGGCGAGACCGGCGACGACGAGACCGCCGCATGACTCGTGGCCCCCAGGACCACGCTCGTCGCAGGATTGTTGCTGACGCAACCCGAGAGCGTGGCGGTCAGCGCAAGCAGAAGAAGCGGAACCTTTTGCATGCGGCCTCCTTCGGGCCATCGCGAACATCGTGCGCGCGGCTAGCCTCACGGCTTGACGGCATCGATGGTGAATGTGGCGGCGCCGAACTCGCCGGTGCAATTCGCGCTGCCGGCCGGGCAGCGCGGCTTGCCCGCGAACGGCGAGTAGCTCGGGCTGCGGCGCGCGGCCGCTGCGTGCTGGGCGCCTTCGGGGAAGGTCTGGAACGGTGCCGCGGGCTTCAGTCCGCCGTCGGAGAAATCGCGCGGCGTCGTCGAGACCAGCGTCAGGAAGTGATTCGGCCCCGGCGGATTGCCCGCCAGCATCGGCCAGCTCGCGCGCGGCAGCGAGAGCGTCTGAGCGGCGGCGATCCGGTTGTTGCGGTCCAGTCCGTTTGGAAACAGCAGCAGGTACTGCCCGTCCGGATCGACCATGAAGACGTACACATAACCGGCCCGATTGCTGGCGAGTCTGAATTGCAGATGATCCTTGCCGATCATGGCGGTCGCGCTGCTCGGCGTGGCGGTGACATGAATCGCGGGATCGGCCAGCGACGCAATCCGCTCCAGCTCGCTGGCGGGCGTGTAGGGGGCGAGGGTGTCGGCCGATGCGGCCGACTCGGCAGGAACGGTAGGCGCAGCAGGTGCGGCAGGCGTTGGCGTGACGCTGGCGGGGGGCGTTGCAGGCGTGCTCCCGATGACCGGCGCGGGGGCCGTGGTCGCCGGACTTTGAGCGATATCGGCCGGAGTCGTCGGCGCGGCGTCGACGGGCTTCGGCGTCGTTGCACCGGGAGCCCCGGTGCTTGCCGTTGCCGTCGCGGTTGTGGTCGCTGTCGTGGTCGCAGCAGTACTCGCGGCCGGTGGCGTGCGCGTCGCGAACCAGGTGCCGACCGCCGCCAGCGCAACGACGCCAACCACCCCCGCCGCGATCAGCCCCGCGCGTTTCCGTTGACCGTCGGCACCAGTCGCGGTGACGGCCGCCGTCGCCGGCTCGTTGCGCTTCGCCGCGACGGTGACGGGCGGCACCGTTGGCGCGCCGGCGCCCGCCGCATCGACGGGGGCGCGAGAGGTGTCCTCATGCGCCTCCTGCCCGGCATCGGACGTATCGATCGCAATGCCCAGTTCGCTCGCGAGTGCCTGAACGCTTTGCGGACGCTGCTCGGGGCTCACCGCGAGCGCGTGGTCGATCGCGCGCAAAAACCGCTCGCTATACCGGCCCGCCGCGGTCGTGGCGAGCGGCACATAGGTATCGCTCATCAGCCGGCCGACCGAGGGCGGCGGCGTCTTGCCCTCGATCGCGAAATAGACCACCGCCGCTAGCGCATACACATCGGTCCACGGCCCCTGTTTCAGCGCCGCCACTTCGGCGTATTGCTCGATGGGCGCATAGCCGGGCTTCAGGATCACCGTCAAGGCCTGGGTCATGTCGCCGATCACCCGCCGCGCCGCGCCGAAGTCGAGCAGCACGGGGCGGCCGCTGCCCTTGAGCAGCATGATGTTGTCCGGCGCGATGTCGCGGTGATAGCACTGCGCCGCATGCAGCACCGCCAGCGCTTCGATCAGCGGTGCAAGCAGCGCGCGCAGCCAGGCTTCGTCCGGGGGCGCGGGCAGGCGGCGCAAGCCGTCGCGCAGCGTCATGCCTTCGTAGTACGGCATCACCATATACGCGGTGCCGTTGGCTTCCCAGAACCGGTACACCTTGACGAGCGAATGATGATCGAAGCGGGCGAGCAGCCGCGCCTCGTTGATGAAGCTTTTCAGGCCGGCGCGAAAGGTCTCCTCATGGCGCTCCGACTTGACCGACACTTCGGCCGCGCCGACCCGCGAAGCCAGCGCGGCCGGAATGTATTCCTTGAGCGCGACGTGGCGGCCGAGCTGGGTATCGTAGGCGAGATAGACGATGCCGAAGCCACCTTCGCCGATCAATTCGACGATCTCGAACTCGCCGAGCCGGGTGCCGGCGGCGAGCGCATGTTGCGCGTTCGGGCTCTGCGCGGCAGGGCGGGTGACGACGGTACGATCGGGGTCCGCGTTTTCGGCTGCGACCGGCGGACCGTCCGCTGCGGGTGGCCGTTGCACGATCACGGTTTTGTCGTCGGGGCTGCTCATCGGCTTCGGCTCTTTGGAGTGGACGACGGCCGCGCCCGGCATACGCGAGCGCCACCCTCGCGCGCAGGCGCGTCCACCTTGAAGACGAATCAGCGCGCCGCTTTTTGAAAACGGCTCGGCGCACGAGCGCGAACCGCGCCGGGCGGTGCTCGCGGCGCGCGCTCCCTGTTTCAAAATCGGCGCGCATGATTCGTTTACACGGTAGTAACAAAAAATCGCGGCGCGCAACACGAGGGTTGTGCGCGCATTCCGTCCCAGCCGCTTCCTTTTGCCTTCTTGCAGGAAGTTAAAGTGAACGAGCGCCAAGGCTTATCAAGCGGGATGGCACACAGCGTCGTGCGCGGTATCGGCCGGCGCGCTGTCGTGACGTTGACCCGGGGTATCGATACGGTGTGGCTCACGGGCGCGCTCGTGGCCGGCGCGCTGCTGGTGGGCGCGGCGCCTCCTGCGCAG
>NZ_VWWM01000079.1:0-29285 GCF_011752945.1 Paraburkholderia sp. Cy-641 | reverse complement strand
CAATCTGGTCATGCTCACGCAATCGGCAAAGCATCGCCAGATGCAGTTTCTCCCACACGCCTACGGCTTGCCAGTCGCGTAGCCTTCGCCAGCAGGTCATCCCGCTGCCGAAGCCCAGTTCTTTCGGCAGGTACATCGACTACTACAACCGGCGCCGCATCAAATCGAAACTTGGTGGACTGAGTCCCGTGGAATATCGAATGCGGGCGGGAAAAAATTAACGCTTCAACGTCCAACTCTTGGGGGGGCAGTCCAAATCCGGGGCGGTTCAAAGTGCTATTTTTCTTTGATCCACATCTGTTTTTAGCAAATCAGTTCCCAATGTTTCGACGCCGTCGGATGCTTTGCGCTACTTGAGCTTCCGGGTTGTGTAAATGCCAAATTCTCGCCTATTGATGTATCGATCTAAATAATCTGCATACCTGATTATTTTCAATTCATCTCGTTTGATCGCGTCGTTCATGCAGTTTGTCGGGACAATTGTCTGAAGTTGACGAACTCAGCACGCTTGAGTTCAACGAAGCTGACCCACGCACCATCGCTCTTCTCGCCGCAACCTCAGCTCTTAACATCCACCCTGGAATGCTGTATAAATATACAGCATTCCAGGGTGCTAGATCGTCTCCCTCCCACCCCTTGTTGCGAGGAATTGATTGCATATCGACACGATTTATATGCAAAAGCCAGAATTTTCTGTCTGTTCGTTGCCGCCAACAACGTCGATGCGTATCGATCAGGGCGGCGATGCATCTATGCCAGGAAGAGGCGGAGTATCCCCGAGTAAAGAGCGTGTCTATGGCAGCAGCAATTCAGCTAGCGACGACCACGCTGTCGTCGCAATTACGGCGTCAGGTATGGCAAGGCAATGCGCTTGCCGGCCCGGACTCGCTCGTCGTCTCCAGCGGCTATGCCGAGCTGGACCGGCTACTGCCGGGGCAAGGCTGGTCGGCGGGCGGGCTGACGGAGTTGTTGATCGAGCATTGCGGAGTGGGTGAGATGCGTTTGCTGGCTCATGTGCTTCGGCATCTGACACAACAGGCCGAGCAGCACGTCATGCTCGTGGCGCCGCCGTATCAGCCTTGTGTCGTGGCACTAAAGACTTGGGGCGTCGATATCAGGCGTGTCCTATGGGTGCGCTCGACGGAAGATCAGGCGCTTTGGGCTGCCACTCAGGTACTGAAACAGAGCGGTATCGGCGCGGTGTTCGTGTGGCTGCAGAATGCGCGCGCCGACAAGGTCCGGCGTTTGCAAGTGGCAGCTCAGGAGTCGGCGGCGCTGGCATTTCTGATCCGTCCTGCGGAAGCGGCTGCGCAATCGTCGCCGGCGCCTTTGCGGATGATCTGTGAACCGCTTTTGCCGGCCAACGCGCAGACGATCAATCGTCGTCAGTGGTTGCACGAGATCGGTATGTCGATCGATATCTTCAAGCGTCGCGGACCGCCGCTCGCCGAGCCTTTGCGCCTCATTCTGCCTTTACAAAGCATTGTGTTGCCGAAAAACGAGGGCAGCCATCAACGCCCGGAGGTCAAACATGTTGTGGATCGCCGTCACCTTACCGCTGTTGCCGCTGGAAGCGGTGAAGCCGTTCGCGCTGCTTCCGGCTGGTTCGCTCGCGAAACCGAATCGGCGTGATCCGTGCAACGGCGCGAGCCAACCTCAAGCTGCCGCGGACCCGAACGCGGAAACGCGCAGCTGTTATGCGCTGGCCGATCACGCGCACATCCTGATGCCCGATCTCGACGCACGGCGCGCCGGTGTGCAGGCGGGGCATTCGCGCTCGTATGCGTTGGCGCTGGCGCCGGGGTTGACACTGCTTGCCGCCGATCCAGCCCGCGTAACCCAGGCATTCGAAGCGATCGCGCTCGCCTTGCTGAGCTACACGCCCAAAGTGTCGCTTGCCGCTGTGCATACACTGCTGCTCGAAGTTGGTTCCGGCTTGCGCCTGTTCGGTGGCCTGCGCGCGTTGTTGTCGCGCGTATCGGGCACGGTAGCGGAATTCGGCTATACGGCGCGCATCGCGTGTGCGCCGACCGCCTGGGGGGCGTGGTTATTGGCGCAGGCGCGTGCGTGCCGGCAGGGACGTCGCTGGCATGTGCTCAAGGAAGCGTCGCTCGCGCGCGTGCTCGATCGTTTGTCCGTCGCGCTGCTGCCGGTTTCACAGGAGCATCGCGATGCGTTCGCGCATGTCGGCTGCGCGACGCTCGCCGATTTGCGCCGCTTGCCGAGAGCGGGCATTGTGCGGCGTTTCGGCGGTGGCGTTCTGGAGCTGCTCGCGCAGGCATATGGCATGCGTGCCGATCCGCGCGAATCGTTTCGCGCGCCGGCGTCGTTTCATGCGCAACTGGAATTGCCGTCGCGAGTCGATAACGCCAATGCGTTGCTGTTCGCCGCGCGCCGGTTGATCGTGCAGCTGGCCGGCTGGCTCAGTGCGCATCATGCGGCGCTGAGCGGCTATACGTTGCTGCTCGAGCATGAGCTGGCGTCGCGTCACGCGCCGAAAACATCGAGCCTGAAGGTTGCGTGGGCCATTCCGTCGCGCGATGCCGAGCATCTGATCTGGCTGTTGCGGGAAAAGCTGAACCAGACGGTGCTGGCGGCACCGGTCATCGAACTGAAGCTGGTGGCGGAGCAGATCGTCGATCATGCGGGACGGTCGGACACGCTGTTTTCAATGCCCGAGTCGGATGGCGATTCTCTCGCGCGCTTGCTCGAACGTCTGAGCGCGCGCCTCGGGCCTGAGAACGTGCTGCAGTTGTCGCAGCAGGACGATCATCGGCCGGAGCGGGAAACACGCGTGGAAGCCTATCAGTCGCAAGCGTTTTCACGCAGACAGCGCATGCCGTCGAAGAGCCGCGTCAAAGCCAGGGCGGATCAAACCTGGCTGACCGATGAACTGCGCAATGCCGCGCTTGAAGAAGCACGCGAGGGCGGCGCAACGCCAGTGCAAGCTGATCCGGCAACCCCGGCAACCCCGGCACTATCCGTATCGGCTTCCTCCCAAAGCACACCCGCATTCGCAGCCCAACCCGGCAACGTCCAGGCTTCGCTCGATCTCCCCGACTGCGCGCTACCCGCACAGCCTCGTCCGCTCTGGATGCTCGACCAGCCGCTGCGTCTGATGGTGCGCGACCAGCGGCCGATCTATCGCCGGCCGCTGACCATGCTCACGCGCACCGAGCGGATCGAAGCCGGGTGGTGGGACGGCGATCTCGTCGAGCGCGATTACTACATCGCAGCTGACGATCGCGGCCACCTGTTCTGGGTGTATCGCAAGCGCAAAGGCGAGTGGTATCTGCAGGGCCTGTTCGGTTGAATGCGATGACGACTTCCGCGCCGTCCTTGCCTTCGCAGCCGACGTTCGCGGCGCATTTGCCGCCGTATGCGGAGCTGCATTGCCTGAGCAACTTCTCGTTCCTGCGGGGGGCTTCGCATCCGCACGAGCTTGTCGAGCGGGCGATGTCGCTCGGCTATCGCGCACTTGCCATTACCGACGAATGTTCGCTGGCAGGCGTCGTGCGCGCGTACACGGCCGTGAAAGAACTCGAAGAGACGCAGGCGCGCGAACGGAAAGAGCGCGAGGCAAAAGCGCAGCAGGCGATGCGGGCGGCGGCGCCGGAGGAGATCACCGTCGCAACGGCTGCGACAAAGCATGAGAAAAAACAGCTTCCGAAGGACGACCCCCCGAAGGACGACCCCCCGAAGGACGCGCCCCCGAAGGACGCGCCCCCGAAGGACGAACCCCTAAAGCCGATCCCCCACCTGATCATCGGCAGCGAATTCAATCTGACCGATGCCGAAGGCCAACCCTTCTGCACCCTGGTGGCGCTCGCACTCAATCGCAACGGCTACGGCAATCTTTCCGAACTGATCACGCTCGCGCGTTCGCGTGCGGACAAGGGCTGCTATCGCATCGGTCCGGAAGACTTCACCGAGATGCTGCCGCATCTCGAACACCTGCGCGGCTTGCCCGATTGCGTGCTGCTGCTCGTGCCGCAGCGCGCGGCGACGCTCTCGCATACGCTGCGTTGCGCGCATTGGCTCGCGTCGTTCGCGGCGCAGCGTGCATGGATTGCGCTCGAACTGTGGCAAACCGGCAGCGATGATCTGCAACTCGACGCCTTGCGGATGATTTCACAAGACAGCGGTTTGCCGCTCGTGGCCGCGGGAGGCACGCTGATGCATGTGCGTTCGCGTAAGCCGTTGCAGGACACGATGACCGCGATCGGTCTCGGCACGCCCCTCTCGGCCTGCGGTCACGCGCTAGAAGCCAATGCGGAGCGGCACCTGCGCACGCGCGTGCGTTTGGGCAAGCTGTATCCGCGCGAGACGCTCGAAGAAACGCTGCGCATTGCCGCGTTATGCCGCTTCTCGCTCGAGGAACTGCAATACGAATATCCCGAAGAACTGGTGCCCGCCGACGAATCGCCGTCGAGCTATCTGCGCAAGCTCGTCATGGCCGGCGCGATGGAGCGCTGGCCGGGCGGCATGGACCTGAAGCGGATTCAGCAGATCGAGAAGGAGCTGGGTCTGATCGCCGATCTGAAATACGAAAAGTATTTTCTGACCGTGCACGATATCGTGAGCTTCGCGCGCTCGCGCAACATCCTGTGCCAGGGGCGAGGCTCGGCGGCGAACTCGATCGTGTGCTACTGCCTGCATGTCACCGAAATCGATCCCGTCAGCATGAACATGCTGATCGAGCGATTCATCTCGCGCGCCCGCAACGAGCCGCCCGACATCGACGTCGACTTCGAGCATCAGCGGCGCGAGGAAGTGATCCAGTACATCTATGCGAAGTACGGCCGCCATCGCGCGGCGCTGACCGCGTCGCTGATTACGTACCGCTCGCGCAGCGCGCTGAAAGACGTCGGCAAGGCGCTGGGTCTCGAAGCCTCGCTGATCGAGCGGATCAGCAAGTCGCAGCAATGGTGGGATGGCCCGGGCGCGGTGGCCGCCTATCTGGCCGAAGCGGGCTTCGATGCCCGATCGCACATCACGCGGAACCTGATCCGGCTGACTCAGGAGTTGCGCAATTTTCCGCGGCATCTGTCGCAGCACGTGGGCGGCTTCGTGATCGCGAAAGACCGGCTGTCGCGGCTCGTGCCGATAGAAAATGCGTCGATGAAAGAGCGCAGCGTGATCGAGTGGGACAAGGACGACATCGATGCGCTCAAGCTGCTGAAAGTCGACGTGCTGGCGCTCGGCATGCTCTCGGCCATCCGGCGCGCGCTCGAATTCGTCGCGTTGCGGCGTGGGTTGCCGCGGTTCCGGATGCAGGACATTCCGCGCGAGGATCGTGCCGTCTACGAGATGTGCGGCCATGCCGACACGATCGGCGTGTTCCAGATCGAATCGCGCGCGCAGCAAAGCATGCTGCCGCGTCTGAAGCCGGACAAGTACTACGACCTCGTGATCGAAGTGGCGATCGTGCGGCCCGGGCCGATCCAGGGCGGCATGGTGCATCCTTATCTGCGTCGCAAGCAGGGGCTCGAGCCGATCGATTACGCCAAGGACGAGTTGCGGCCGGTGCTCGAACGCACGCTCGGCGTGCCGATTTTCCAGGAGCAGGTGATGCATCTGGCGATGGTGGCGGCGAAATACACGGGCGAGCAGGCCGACCAGTTGCGGCGCGCGATGGCCGCATGGCGGCGCAGCGGTAATCTCGCGAAGTATCAGAAGGATCTGACGGACCGCATGCTGGCGCGCGGCTACGAGCAGGCATTTATCGAGCGCATCTGCAAACAGATCGAGGGCTTCGGCGAATACGGTTTTCCGGAGAGCCATGCGGCGAGTTTCGCGCTGCTCGTTTATCTGAGCGCATGGCTGAAGCGCTACGAGCCGGCCGCTTTTCTGGCCGGTCTGCTGAACAGCCAGCCGCTGGGTTTCTATTCGCCGTCGCAACTCGTGCAGGACGCGAGGCGTCACGGCGTCAAGGTATTGCCGCCCGACGTGACGCTGAGCGACTGGGAATCGACCTTCGAGCGGCGCCATGCCGAAGGACGGCGGATTGCCGCTGACGAGACGCGTCTGCATCGTCAACATGCCGTGCTGGCCGCACAGCAATTGCGCAATCTGTCCTTGCCGCACCTGAAGGTGAGCCGCACGATCCGGCGTGCCGCGCGGCGGTTGACCGCGCGCGTGTTCAAACCAGCGAGCACGTATGGTTCGCGCGGTCCCGCGGTGCGTCTCGGTATGCATCTGATCAAGGGGCTCGCGCGGGACGCCGCCGAACGCATCATGGCGGCCCGCCGCGATGCGCCGTTGGTTGACGTCGACGATCTCGCGCGTCGCGCGGCCTTGACGCGGCGCGATCTCGAAGCGCTGGCCGCGGCGAATGCGCTTGTCGGTATCGCCGGTCATCGGCGCGAAGCGTGGTGGGCCGTGACTGCGCAGCACGCGGTGCCGAAGCTGCTGCGCGACGCGCCGATCGCCGAAGCGCCGCTCGCGTTGCCGCGCGCCAGCGAGCATCGCGAGATCGTCGACGATTATGCGAGCTTCGGTCTCACGCTCAATCGCCATCCGCTGGCGTTGTTGCGGGCGCGTCTCGCGCGGCAGAAGTTTCGCACGGCGGCCGAACTCGCCGCGTGCTGGCACGGCACAATGGCGCGGGCGTGCGGCATCGTCACCGTGAGACAGCGGCCGGGCACGGCGAACGGCACGGTGTTCGTGTCGATCGAGGACGAAACCGGCTCGATTAATGTGATCGTGTGGCCGTCGCTGGTTGAAAAGCAGCGCAAGGCGTTGCTCGGTTCATCGTTGCTCGCGGTCTATGGGGTTTTGCAGCGCGATGATGGGGTGAGTACCGGGGGCGAGAGAGGAGACCGCGCGAGTCAGGGAGAGCGTGCGGCGAGTGCGGACCGGCGCAATCGGGCGTGGGCGGGAAATGAGGCAAATAGCACAGGCGGCCCCACAAGTGGCGAAAGCGGCGAAAGTGGTACGGGCGAGGCAAGCCGCAGCGGCGAGGCGCGGCGGCTTGCCGGTCGCAAACAGAAGGGCGAGGTGGTCCATCTCGTTGCCCATCGTCTCGAGGATTACAGCGAATGGCTCGGCGAACTCGCCACGACGAGCCGCGATTTTCATTGAGGCCCGGTAGCGGGCGGGTGGCGGGTGATGAGCGGACGCGCGGCACGGCCGGCGAATCCTGCATCGGCAGCCAGCAGGCGAGCGACGCTTGCCGTGCGCTCGTGAATCCTTTCGTTTGCGCGATGCAGTTGAATGCCGGTCAGCCGTGCGCTACACAACGCACTTGGGCAAATGCGATGTATATGCGCCAGAAGCACAGCCCCAGCAGCACAGCCCCGCGGCCAACGCGTCCGATCACAGCGGCGGCCTTGAGCCGGACAAACCAGCAAACCCCGTTGCGTGGCGTCAATTCAGCCGCGACGGCATAGCGCCTTGCCACGGAAACGCAGCCAGGACCTCGCGGATCGCCGTATCGAACGGCGTGCGCCGGCCGATACCGAGCGCTTCGAGACGGCTCGACGCCAGATGGCAGTTATGCGGGCGAGGCGTCGAATCGGTTGGCGTGTGCTGAGGCGTCAGGCGCGCATCGAGTTGCAGCGCTTCGGCGATACGCACGGCGATCTCGTATTTGGTCATGGGCTCGTCCCCCGACCATTGGACGATGCCGGAGACCGTCTCGCCGCGCGCATGCAGTGCGAGCATCTGCCGGATCACGAACGCGACGTCCGGCGTGAACGTGGGGTAGCGGATCGCCCAGGCGTCCATCGTGGCGGGCTCGCCAGCGGCGGCGGCCGAGGCGGTGATCGCCGGCACGAGGCTCGTCACCGCCGATTCCGACCAGCCGACGATTGGCCCATAGAGCAGCGGCAAGCGCAGCACGCAGCCGCGCCCGGTCGTTCCGGTCAGTGCGCGTTCGCCTTCGAGCTTGCTGTGCCCGTAAGCGTTGAGCGGCGCGGGCGCGCTGTCGTGCCGATACGGCGGCTCTGTGCCGTCGAACACGTAGTCGGTCGAGATCGACAGGGTCCATGCGCCGCACCGGCCTGCCGCCGCGGCAACGATGCGCACGGCATCGACGTTCAGCGCGCGGGCCAGCGCCGGGTCGCGCTCGCAGATGTCGGGGCGGCGCTCCGCGGCGGCAATCACAACGGCATCCGGCGCCGTGCGCTCGATGAAGCGTTCGACCGCCTGCGCGTCGCGAACATCGAGCGCGGCCATTTGCGGCGACGGCCGGCTGAACGCGGTGGCGACGACCTGCCAGTCGTCCTGCCGCGCCAGTTCGTCGACGAGCGCGCGGCCGAGCAGCCCGGAGCCGCCGATAACGGCAACCTTGAACACGATCCGCTCCCTTAGCGAGCCGACGTGACCGTGTAGCCGGCCTCGTCAATCGCGGCCTTCAGCGCATCGACGGATTGCGCCGATTCCACGACCACGCGCCCGGCCACGAGATCCACCTGAACCTGCGCGGCGGCGTCGTGTTCGCGGATCGCGTTCGTGACGGCAGCGACACAATGCTGGCAGCTCATGCCTTCTACGTGGAGTTCGATTGTCATGGCGGGGTCCTCGGCGAAATCAGAATGGCGAATGGCTGAATTATGCCTGCCGATCCGTATTTGAGTGGCTGACCTTCCCATCATGGGAAGGTGTAGGATCGATTCGAACCTGATCCAGAGCATGGGGAAACAGTCATGAATATTGGCGAAGCGGCCCGCGCGTCGGGCGTCACCGCAAAAATGATCCGCTATTACGAAAGCGTCGGCCTGTTGACGGCCAAGGCGCGCACGAGCGCCGGTTATCGCGTATACGGTCCGCAGGAAGTGCATTCGCTGCGCTTTATCCGCCAGGCGCGCCGGCTCGGCTTTCTCGTCGAAGACATTCGGCGGCTCCTCGCGCTATGGCGCGATCGTTCGCGCGCGAGCGCCGAAGTGAAGCGGATCGCGCTTGAGCATGTCGCGGACCTCGACCGCCGCATCGCCGAGCTGACCGACATGCGCGACACCCTTGCGCATCTGGCCGATCATTGCCACGGCGACGACCGGCCCGACTGTCCGATCATCGAGCGCCTCGCTGACACCGATCTGGTGTCGGGGCAGGGATGTCATCCGCTGTAGCCGTTGCGGGGAAAGGTGGAACCTGATTGCACCAAGGATGTGCACCATTCCGGAACGGAATGCACCTCATGTAGGCATTTCACTGTCCGACTCAGGGCATCGGGTTATAATTCGGGTTAACCCTTTAGCGGGAAATCCCTGATGTCCGATCACCGGGGATTCGATCTGATCCTTGGAGAACATCATGTTTGCATACCTGCTTGAAAAGCTGAACACCTGGTTGGAATCTGCGGAACGTAATAGCCGTGAGGCCTACCTGGCATCGTCGTCGGATATCGTCCAGCTCGAACAGCGCATCCGCTCGATCGAAACCAACGGCTATTCGCGGTAAGTTTCAGCTTCGAGTTGGGCCCGGCGGTGCAGCGTGCACGGCCATAGCAGCACAGCATCAAGCCCCGTCGAAACGGGGCTTTGTCACATCTGGGCCCTGGGAATTGACCGCTTTTCCGGCAGGTTTGAAGCCGGCGACGCCGGAACGCCAGTCGTGGCGACTCTCGACTAGCTTCGCAACCTGCGCCGAGGTAAGGTAGGGCGCTTTTTGCGCAACCGGGCATTCATAACCAACGGGGCCGCCCATGTTCTCTGTCCGCTCGCTCGAACCCTTCAAATTCCGCCTCGCTGCGGTCATGGTGACGGCGCTGACAACCGTCTGCGCCGCGCCGGGCGCGTTCGCCGTGTCCGACAGCGCCCGCAAGCCGGTGATTCTCGACTCGCTGAGCGGTATCAACGACGGCCAGAGCGGGAGTGTGCTGATGAGCGCGCCGCTTTCGCGGCACCCGATTGTCGCCGCGCCGCCGATTGCGGCTCCTGTCGAGCTGCCGCAGGAAGCGTCGCCGCCGATCGTGGTCGCGCCATATATCCCGTTACCGGCGGGCGGCGGCGTTCCGCCGAGACCGATGCCGCGGCCGATGCCGCGGCCGATGCCGCGCCCGGTAGCGCCTTCGCAATGAGGGTGGCATAGAAGGGCGGCGGCCCGGTATCTTCGCCATCGGCTTTTTCAGTTCCGTTGCACCTCGCTGGGATCCTTGCCCGCTGCATCGGATCGAGCGTCTCCACGTCTTCCGCCTATGGGCCGCCTCGCACCCCGGCCGATTCCGCATTGGGGTTTGGGCGCATGGCGTACGAGAAACCGTCCGACGACAATCGTTGCGCGCTTTGTCGCTGGCGGCCCGGTTGCGGCATTTGCGTCGCGTCGCCGCTTCGAACGGAAAACGGAACAAGGAGACGTCAACATGCCGATTCACTGGATGCGGCGCGCCATACGCGCCTGCGTCATGCTGCTCGCGCTCGCCGCGTTGTCCGGCGCCGCGCTCGCCAAGGACACGCCCGAAAAAACCACGCTGACGATGGCCGTCGGCGGCTTGCCCGGTCTTTACTATCTGCCGGTGCTTGCCGCGCAGCAGCTCGGCTACTTCAAGGACGAAGGCCTGGACGTCACGCTCGAGGACTTCGCGGGCGGCTCGAAAGCGCTGGAAGCCGTGGTGGGCGGCAGTGCCGACGTCGGCGCGGGCGCGTTCGAGCACACGCTCTTCATGCAGGCGAAGGGACAGCACTATCGCGCGTTTGCCTTGATGGGCCGCGCGCCGCAGATCGTCATCGGTGTGGTGAAGTCGAAGGCGGATCGGATCAGATCGCTCGCGGACTTCAAGGGCGCGAAGGTCGGCGTGAGCGCGCCGGGGTCGTCGACGGATCTCGTGCTTACCGTGGCATTGCGCAAGGCCGGCGTGCAGCGCAGCGATATCTCGGCGATCGGCGTCGGCAGCGGCGCGACGGTGTTGGCCGCGGTGGGTAGCGGGCAGATCGATGCACTATCGAATGTCGATCCGATGATGACCAAGTTGACGCGCAGCGGCGCGATCAAGGTACTGGTCGACACGCGCACGGTGAAGGGGACGCAGGCAGTGTTCGGCGGAACGATGCCGGCGGCGACGCTTTACGCGCCGGAGAGCTTCATTCAGAAGAATCCGAAGACGACGCAGGCGCTGACCAATGCGGTCGTGCGCGCGAACCACTGGCTGCAGACCGCGAGCGACGCCGATCTGCTGAAGATGGTGCCGCAGGCCTATCTGCTCGGCGATCCGGCGCTCTACCTGGAGGCCTTTCACAACGTGCGCGACGCGTACTCGCCCGATGGCCTGATGCCCGCGGACGGTCCGGCGACCTCTCTGCGCGCGCTGTCGTCATTCGACAACCGGCTCGATCCGAAAAAGATCGACCTGGGCGCGACCTATACGAACGACTTCGCGAGCAAGGCGGCCGCGCAGTTGAAGTGAGCCAAAGAAGTCATGCCGTTGCGTGTGATGCCGGCGTGAGCCGGGATGTGCGAGATGCACGAACAGCCGGCGGAGAAGCGGGGGAGCGCGCGGCTGATGTCTGCGACAACAACATCGGTGCGATCGGCTTGCGCGAGCCGATGTTGTTGTGGTGTCGAGAGCGTTCGGTGATCGCTCGTGTGCCGCCTAATTGCCCCGATATTCGACCTTGAAGGTTGCGGCCTTGTCTTCGCCGAGCGTCTTGACGAGCCACGGCATCTGCTCCTTGAGCATTTTCGCGAGCGTGTACGGCGGGTTCAGGATAAACATGCCGCTGCCGAAAAGTCCGAAGCCATCCGCGGGCGGATTGCTGACGGTCAGGCTGACGTGCAGCCAGTTGTCCTTTTGCAATTGCTTCAGCTGATCGGGAAAGCGCTGCGATTCCGGGCGCTTCACCTGCGGATACCAGACCGCATAGGTGCCGGTCGGAAAGCGCTTCAGGCTTTCCTCGACACAGCGCAGCGTGCGACTGTAATCGCGCTTGTCCTCATATGACGGATCGAGCAGCACCAGCGCGCGGCGCGGCGCCGGCGGCAGCAGCGCGAGGATGCCGTCGAAGCCGTCGCCCGCGTAGAGCATCGCGCGGCGTCCCGCGTCGCGGAAGTTATGGCGCAGCACGTCGATTTCAGTCGTGTGCAGTTCGAACAGGCGCATGCGGTCCTGTTCGCGCAACTGCCGCCATGCGATGTACGGCGAGCCTGGATAGAAGCGCAACTGGCCGTCGGCATTGAGCGCGCTTACTTCGTCGACGTATTCGGCGAAGAGCGACGGCAGATCGTTGCGTTCCCACAGTTTTGCGATGCCGGTCTGGAACTCGCCGGTCTTGGTCGCGTAGCCTTCCTTCAGCGAGTAAACGCCGGCGCCCGCATGCGTGTCGATATACCAGTAGGCTTTGTCCTTCTGGCCGAGGTAGCGCAATAGCTGCAACACGACGGCGTGTTTCAGAACGTCGGCGTGATTGCCGGCATGGAAGGCGTGGCGGTAACTGAGCATGATGAGAGGACGCTGAAAGAGGACGTGCCGGCCGGAGCGGAGACAGTGGCGCGCGGCCGCGTATTGTACGCGAGCGCGCGCCGCCGGTTATCCGCTTGCTGCGCGGCTCACTCGTGCGCGTCGCCGATGATCTCCTCGATCCGCTGCTTGATCTCCGGCGTCATGCGCTCGGCCACTTCGGCCGATTTCATGTTTTCGCCGATCTGCTCGACCCGCGACGCACCCGTGATTACCGTGCTGACATGCGGATTCTTCAGAATCCATGCGATCGCGAGCTGACCGACCGTGCAGCCGAGTTCGTCGGCCACCGCGCCCAACTGACCGACCACGTTGTTCTTGCCCGGGTCGGTGAGCTGGTTGCGCAGCCAGTCGTAACCTTGCAACTGCGCGCGGCTGTCGGCGGGTATTCCAGCGCGGTATTTGCCGGTGAGCAGGCCGGACGCGAGCGGGCTCCAGGTGGTGAGGCCAAGGCCGATGTCTTCGTAAAGCCGTTTGTATTCCTGCTCGACGCGCTTGCGGTGAAACAGGTTGTATTGCGGCTGTTCCATGACCGGCTTGTGCAGATGATGCCGCTCGGCGATTTCATACGCGGCGCGGATTTCTTCGGCGCTCCATTCGGAGGTGCCCCAGTACTGCGCCTTGCCGCGCGCGATCATGTCGCTCATCGCCCAGACCGTTTCCTCGATCGGCGTGTTCGGGTCGGGACGATGGCAGAACACGAGATCGACATAATCGAGCTGCAGGCGCTTGAGCGAGCTGTCGATCGCGTTCATCAGGTACTTGCGGTTCAGCGTGTGGTACTGGTTCGGCGCTTCCGTCAGACCCCAGAAGAATTTCGTCGACACCACGTAGCTCACGCGCGGCCACGCCAGTTCCTTCAGCGCGTGGCCCATGATTTCCTCGGATTTGCCGCCGGCATAGACCTCGGCGTTGTCGAAGAAATTGACGCCGGCGTCACGCGCCGCGGCAAGCGATTCGCGCGCGGCGCGATGATCGACCTGGTTGCCGTAGGTGACCCACGAGCCGATGGACAGCTCGCTGACTTGCAGGCCTGAGCGGCCCAGACGTCGGAAATTCATGTCTCTCTCCTTGTTGGTGATGCACGAAAATTGAGGCGTGAAAATTGAGGCGTGAGTCGAGCACGAAACGCAGGCCGGGATTGAGTCCGAAGCCGTCCAGTTTAAAGAGATACGGCTCGATGTGTGTTTTACCTCTGGAATTCACGGGGTTCATGCACAATAGCAAAGTTGGCCGCAATGCAGCATCGGCCGAACGGTCTATGCCGTTTGGCTGACTTCACGCCGCATGCGGCCTTGTGGTCTCATTGCTCATCAACTGCATGGAGGTTCCGGATGTCGTCTCTGAACACGAATCTGAATGGCAAGGTCGCTGTGGTTACCGGCGCGGCAAGCGGCATCGGCAAGCAGATCGCGCTGACTCTGTCCGCCTCGGGCGCGGCGGTCGCGATCGCCGACCTGAACCAGGACGGCGCGAACGCCGTGGCTGAAGAAATCAGGGCGGGCGGCGGCAAGGCAATCGGCGTGGCGATGGACGTCACGAACGAAGAGGCGGTCAACCAGGGCATCGACAAGGTTGCAGCGGAATTCGGCTCGATCGACATCCTCATCTCCAATGCCGGCATCCAGATCGTCAATCCGATCGAAAACTACTCGTTTTCGGACTGGAAGAAGATGCAGGCGATTCACGTTGACGGCGCGTTCCTGACCACCAAAGCGGCGCTCAAGCACATGTACAAGGACGATCGCGGCGGCATCGTGATCTACATGGGTTCGGTTCATTCGCATGAAGCCTCGCCGCTGAAGTCCGCCTACGTGACGGCCAAGCACGCGCTGCTCGGCCTCTCGCGCGTGCTCGCCAAGGAAGGCGCCAAGCACAACGTGCGCTCGCACGTGGTATGTCCGGGCTTCGTGCGCACGCCGCTGGTCGACAAGCAGATTCCCGAACAGGCAAAGGAACTCGGCATCAGCGAGGAAGACGTGATCAAGCGCGTGATGCTGGGCGGCACGGTCGACGGCATTTTCACGACGGTCGAAGACGTCGCGCAGACGGTGCTCTTCCTGTCCACGTTCCCGACGGCCGCGCTGACGGGCCAGTCCTTTATCGTGAGTCACGGCTGGTACATGCAATAAGGAGAGGCCCATGGCGCAACGCAATCTCAAGCGGGCGCGCGTGGGCGTGTCCGGCGACGGGGAGGGCGCCGGTCCGGCGCCGGCCACGCACCCGCGCCGGCATCTCCACTTGCCTAACTACGAAACCGTCGCGCTGATGCTGCAAGGCGGCGGCGCGCTGGGCGCCTATCAGGCGGGCGTCTTCCAGGGGCTTTACGAGGCCGGCATCGAGCCCAACTGGCTGGCGGGCATTTCGATCGGCGCCTTGAATACGGCGATCATTGCGGGCAATCCGCCGGAAAAGCGCGTCGAGCGGCTGCTGCAATTCTGGGAAACGATCTGCCAGCCGGCCTTCGGGCCGCCGGTGCCGGCTTTCGTCGAACACGCGTTTTTCAATTCCAGCGAAGCCGTACGCAAGGCATTCACGGCGGCGCAGGCGATGAGCGCGATCGTCGAAGGGCAGCGGGGCTTTTTCGTGCCGCGCTTTCCGCCGCCGTTGCCCACGGTGTCCGGGCCGCCGCAAATGGCCAGCTACTACGACACCACGCCGCTGAAAGCCACGCTCGAATCGCTATGCGATTTCGATCGCATCAATTCGGGCGAGATACGTGTGTCGGTGGGCGCGGTCAATTGCGGCACGGGCAACTTCGAGTATTTCGACAATACGCATACGACGCTGCGGCCCGAGCATTTCATGGCGTCGGGTGCGTTGCCGCCGGGCTTCGCTGCAGTCGAGATCGACGGTCAGTACTACTGGGACGGCGGGCTGATGTCGAATACGCCGCTCTACGAGGTGATGCAATCCACGCCGCGCCGCGACACGCTTGCGTTTCAGGTCGATCTGTGGAGCGCGATCGGGCCGGTGCCGGACAGTCTCTCCGACGTACAGGGGCGCATGAAAGACATCCAGTATTCGAGCCGCACGCGTCTCGTGACCGACATGGTGCAGCGTTCGCAGCGCTTCCGGCATGTGCTGCGCGAGGTGCTGGACCGCGTGCCCGTCGAGCAGCGCGACGACCCGTGGTGCAAGCTGGCCGAAGATCTGTCGTGCTCGAAGCGCTACAACGTGATCCACCTGATTTACCGGCACAAGGAATACGAAGGCCACTACAAGGACTTCCAGTTCGGCCTGTCGACGATGCGCGAGCACTGGCAAAGCGGCCTCGAAGATATTCGCCATTCCCTCGAGCAGCCCGATTGGCTCGAGATGCCGGACAACGATGCGGGGTTCGTGACCCACGACATCCATCGGGATTCGCGCTGAGTTTGTATCGAGTTCGCGCTGGTGGGGTTGTTGCCGAAAGAGCCGAAGCATTGGCGCCAGCGCTACCTTTACTCAGGCAATAAAAAAAACGGCGCCCTTTTCAAAAAGGGCGCCGTTTTCATTGGCGTCTGCCATCCAGCGCAATCAAATACAGCGCGGCCAAGGTCCGCGCCGCGCAATGCCTTACTTCAGCACGTGAGCAATCGCGTTGGCGACCACGTCGAGATTACGCGTGTTGAGCGCAGCCACGCAGATGCGGCCCGTGCTCACCGCGTAGATGCCGAATTCTTCGCGCAGACGGTCCACTTGCGGTGCCGTCAGACCCGAGTACGAGAACATGCCGCGTTGCGCGTTCACGAAGCCGAAGTCGCGGTCGACGCCGGCTGCCTTCAGGCGCTCGACGAGGCCGTTGCGCATTGCGCGGATGCGCTCGCGCATTTCGCCCAGTTCGGCTTCCCACGTGGCGCGCAGTTCGGCCGATGCCAGAACCGCCGCGACTATCGAGCCGCCGTGCGTCGGCGGGTTCGAGTAGTTCGTGCGGATCACGCGCTTCAGTTGCGACAGCACGCGGGCCGATTCTTCCTGGCTGGCCGTGATGATCGACAGTGCGCCGACGCGCTCGCCGTACAGCGAGAACGACTTCGAGAACGACGACGACACGAACACGTTCAGTTCCGCTGCCGCGAAGAGGCGCACGGCTGCCGCGTCGGCTTCGATGCCGTCGCCGAAGCCCTGGTAGGCGATGTCGAGGAACGGCACGAGGTTGCGCGCCTTGACGACTTCGACCACCTGCTTCCACTGCTCGACGCTCAGGTCGACGCCGGTCGGGTTGTGGCAGCACGCGTGCAGCACGACGATGGTGCCGGCCGCGTAGCCGTTCAGCGCGCTCAGCATGCCGTCGAAGTTTACGCCGTGCGTTTGCGCGTCGTAGTACGGATACGATTCGACGACGAAGCCCGCGCCTTCGAACAGCGCGCGGTGGTTTTCCCAGCTCGGATCGCTGATCGCGACCTTGCTGGCCGGATTCACGCGCTTGAGGAAGTCCGCGCCGATCTTCAGCGCGCCCGTGCCGCCCAGCGCCTGCGCCGTGACGACGCGGCCCGCTGCGATCAGCGGCGAATCGTTGCCGAGCAGCAGCTTTTGCACGGCCGCATCGTAGGCGGCGATACCTTCGATCGGCAGATAACCGCGCGGCAGCGCGGCTTCGACGCGGGCCTTTTCCGCGTCGCGCACGGCGCGCAGCAGCGGAATCTTGCCTTCTTCATTGAAGTACACGCCCACCCCGAGGTTGACCTTGGTGGCGCGCGCATCGGCGTTGAAGGCTTCGTTCAGGCCCAGGATCGGGTCGCGGGGAGCAAGTTCGACGGCGGAGAACAGAGACATGATGGATGGGCAGCAGTAGTGAAAAGAGGGCGGCGTCGCGCGCGGGCGGCCTGGCTTCGGGCGTCGGCGGCGTTTCGGGCGTTTGGCGGGAATCTGGCGAAACACGCGGCGAAACGCACGGAGAAACACGCAAAACGAGGCCGGTCCATCGGGCAGCGGCGAGCGAGCGCAACTTCGCATTGTAACGAATCCGGCCGCGTTTTTCGTCCGCCAAGGCGGGCAACCGGCAATTATTTGCTTGAAAAACAGGCACGACGGGGCCACGTGTGGCAGCGGGCAATCCGCGCAGATCCCGTTTGGCGAAGAGGGAGCCCGGCGCCTGTTCTGCGTAACCGCGCCCGATCCCCGCTTCCCGCAACCCGTTAGAATGGTTCTTTGCTCCAAGGCCCGGTGCCGTCCCCATGTCCGAACACCATCTGACTGAAGCCGAAGACACGCTCGACGAATCGAAATTTGTCTCGTTCGAAGGCTCGCCGTTCCGGCTTTACCAGCCCTATCCGCCCGCCGGCGACCAGCCCACGGCCATCGACACGCTCGTCGAAGGCGTCGAGGACGGTCTCGCGTTCCAGACGCTGCTCGGCGTGACCGGCTCCGGCAAGACTTTCACGATGGCGAACACGATCGCGCGGCTCGGCCGCCCGGCCATCGTGTTCGCGCCGAACAAGACGCTCGCCGCGCAGCTCTATTCGGAGTTCCGCGAGTTCTTCCCGCACAACGCGGTCGAGTATTTCGTCTCGTACTACGATTACTACCAGCCGGAAGCGTACGTGCCGCAGCGCGACCTGTTCATCGAGAAAGATTCGTCGATCAACGAGCATATCGAGCAGATGCGGCTGTCGGCGACCAAGAGCCTGATGGAGCGGCGCGACGTCGTGATCGTCGCGACCGTCTCGGCCATCTACGGTATCGGCAACCCGTCCGAATATCACCAGATGATTCTCACGTTGCGCACCGGCGACCGTCTCGGCCAGCGCGACATCATCGCGCGGCTGATCGCGATGCAGTACAGCCGCAACGAAGCCGACTTCCAGCGCGGCTCGTTCCGCGTGCGCGGCGACACGATCGATATTTTCCCGGCCGAGCACGCCGAGATGGCCGTGCGCGTCGAACTGTTCGACGACGAAGTCGAAACGCTGCAGCTGTTCGATCCGCTCACCGGCCGCGTGCGGCAGAAAATTCCGCGCTTCACCGTGTATCCGTCGTCGCATTACGTGACGCCGCGCGACACCGTGCTGCGCGCGGTCGAGACGATCAAGGCCGAGTTGCGCGAACGGCTCGAATTCTTCTATGGCGACGGCAAGCTCGTCGAGGCGCAGCGGCTCGAACAGCGCACCCGCTTCGACCTCGAAATGCTCCAGGAACTCGGTTTCTGCAAGGGCATCGAGAACTACTCGCGGCACTTCTCGGGCGCGGCGCCCGGCGAGCCGCCGCCGACGCTCGTCGACTATCTGCCGCCCGACGCGATCATGATGCTCGACGAATCGCACGTGCTGATCGGCCAGTTGAACGGCATGTACAACGGCGACCGCGCGCGCAAGGAGAACCTCGTCGACTATGGCTTCCGGCTGCCGTCCGCGCTCGACAACCGGCCGCTCAAGTTCAACGAGTTCGAGCGCAAGATGCGCCAGGTCGTGTTCGTGTCGGCAACACCGGCCGACTATGAGAAGAAAACGGCCGGCCAGGTCGCCGAACAGCTCGTGCGCCCGACCGGGCTCGTCGATCCCGAGATCGAGGTGCGGCCGGCGCGCAGCCAGGTCGACGACGTGCTCGGCGAGATCAACGAGCGCATCAAGGTCGGCGATCGCGTGCTCGTCACGGTGCTGACCAAGCGCATGGCCGAGCAGCTCACCGAGTTTCTGGCCGATCACGGCATCAAGGTGCGCTATCTGCACAGCGACATCGACACGGTCGAGCGCGTCGAGATCATCCGCGATCTGCGGCTCGGCGCATTCGACGTGCTGGTCGGGATCAACCTGTTGCGCGAAGGGCTTGATATTCCCGAGGTGTCGCTCGTCGCGATTCTCGACGCGGACAAGGAAGGCTTCCTGCGCGCCGAGCGCTCGCTGATCCAGACGATCGGCCGGGCGGCGCGCAACGTGAACGGCAAGGCGATTCTCTACGCGGACAAGATCACCGACTCGATGCGCCGCGCGATCGACGAAACCGAGCGGCGGCGCGCGAAGCAGATCGCGTTCAACGTCGAGAACGGCATCACGCCGCGCGGCGTGGTCAAGCGGATTCGCGACATCATCGACGGCGTGTACAACGTCGACGAAGCGCGCGCCGAGTTGAAAGAGCAACAAACGCGCGCGAAATTCGAGGACATGTCGGAGAAGCAGCTTGCCAAGGAGATCAAGCGCCTCGAAAAGCAGATGATGGAGCACGCGAAGAATCTCGAATTCGAGAAGGCCGCGCAGACCCGCGACCAGTTGGCATTGCTGCGCCAGCGCGTGTTCGGCGCGAACGTCGGCGATCATGTGTCCGGCGTCGACTGACGCGCAGTTCGTCCGGGGGCGCGACCATACGCCGCGCCCCGTTCGTTGCACCCGCCCGCGAGCGACTCGCCCGCGCTCCCGCAGCCGCGCAATGCATGGCATCCGGGCCGGCGCCATCGCGGTGTACCCCGGTTTCACTATCGCTCCCCATTTCCGCCGCCAGCACCCGTTCCCTTAAATCTGCCTTAAGACCCTGACGGCACAAGGCCTGGCGTGCGTTCGCGTTTGTTCTCCCCGGGGATAGATGATAAACTCGACCAATATTGAGAATGGTTCGCATTTAAATTTACATCTGGCTTGCGCGCACTGTTCCAATGGATTCGATTCCAGTCTGATAAAAACAAGGAGTTTCAATGCGGATTTCTTCATTTGCACGTGGCGGCGTAGCCGTGGCGGCCGCTGTCGCGGCGCTCTCGGTATCGGCTGCGGAATACCCGATCGGCAAGCAACAGATCCAGGGCGGCATGGAAATCGGTGCGGTCTACCTGCAGCCGATCACGATGGAACCCGAAGGCATGATGCGCAAGGCATCGGACTCGGATGTCCACCTCGAGGCCGACATCCATGCGGTCAAGAACAATCCGACCGGCTTCGCCGAAGGCGACTGGATGCCGTATCTGCAGGTGCATTACGAACTGACGAAGGCCGGCTCGAACCAGCCGCTGAAGGGCGACCTGATGCCGATGGTCGCAAACGACGGTCCGCACTACGGCGACAACGTCAAGCTGCAAGGCCCGGGCAAGTACCACCTGAAGCTGATCGTCGAACCGCCGATGCAGATGGGCCATACGGCGTTCGGCCGCCACGTCGACAAGGAAACCGGCGTGGGTCCGTGGTTCAAGCCGTTCACGCTCGACTATGACTTCACCTTCGCCGGCATCGGCAAGAAGGGCGGCTATTAATTGCCGCGAAGCGACCGCGAGCCGCGCCGAGGATCGCGTCGCCGTGCCTGAACGCACGGTCGCGCGACGGCCGGGGCGGCTCGGTGAATGCAGCAGACGGCGCGCCGGCGTCCGGTGTGGTAGCCGGGGTCGGCGTGCCGTGTTTTCCGGAAAGGCTCATGGGAATCAACCGAAAGATTGCGATGCTCGCGGCGACGTTCTGGCTGGCGGGCGCGGCTCACGCAGCCGACCTGCCGACCTTCAAGCTCGAAATGAGCGACGGCAAGCTGAACCCGGCGCGCATCGAAGTGCCGGCGGGGCAGCGCATCAAGATCGAGGTGCGCAACACTGGCAAGGGCGCGGCCGAATTCGAAAGCGTGCAGTTGCGCAAGGAGAAGGTATTGGCGCCGGGCGCCGATTCGTTCGTCGTGATTGCGCCGCTCGAACCGGGCGAATACAAGTTTTTCGACGATTTCCACCAGCAGGCGCAGGGTGTGATCGTCGCGAAGTAAGCAGTGGCCTCGCACGCGCGCGCTCGCGCGCGGGGCAGCAGAAGTATCGAAGGAGAGCTTGAATGGGTCAGATTCTGTTCATCGTGTGGCGGGAAAGTGTCGAGGCGCTGCTGGTCGTCGGCATCCTGTACGCGTGGTTGAAAAACGGCGACGACGACGCGCGCCGCGGCCTGCCATACCTGTGGGGCGGCGTGGCGGCCGGGATTATCGCGGCGGTCGCGCTTGGCGCGGCGCTGGTCGGTTTCACCGAGGTGCTGTCCGGCGACGCGCAGGACTACTTCCAGACCGCGATGGTGCTGATCGCCTGCGTGCTGATCGTGCAGATGGTGCTGTGGATGAAGCAGCATGGCCGCACGCTGAAGCGCGACATGGAACAGTCGCTGCAAAAGAGCCAGCGCGATTCGAACTGGTGGGGCGTCGCGGTGCTGGTCGCGCTGGCGATCGCGCGCGAAGGCAGCGAAACGGTGATCTTCCTGTACGGCCTCGGCTTCGGCCAGTCGGGCCACGTTGACGGCAGCCAGATGCTGGCCGTGGCGATTGGTCTCGCGCTCGCGTTCCTGACCTTCTACGTATTGCAGCTCGGCGGCAAGATCTTCTCGTGGCGGCTCTTTTTCCGCGTCACCGAAATCATGCTGCTGTTCCTCGGCGCGGGCCTGTTCCAGACCGGCGTCGACAAGCTGATCGACAAGGAAATCCTGCCGACGCTCGTCGACCAGTTGTGGAATTCGTCGGCGATCCTCGACGATTCGAGCACCTTCGGCTCGCTCGTCGCGACGCTGACCGGCTATCGCGCGCATCCGGCGCTGATGAACCTGATCGCCTACGCGGTCTATTGGGGCGTCGTCTGGTGGCTCGTGCGCCGCGCAACCCGCAAGCCGGCGCAGCAGGCAGCCGGGCGCGCGGCATGAGTACCGTGATGGCGCCGCGGCCGGGCCGTCTCGCGGCGGCCGGCCAGTGGATGCAGCGTCACGGCGCGGCGATCCGCGGCATCCAGTGGATCGTGGTCGCGGTCTACGCGTTCCTGATTATCGTGCCCGCGCTGATGCCGCTGCCCGACGACACCGCGCATCTGTGGAGCAACCTGACGCTCGCCGCGCAGTTCGTGTTCTGGGGCATCTGGTGGCCGTTCGTGCTGCTGTCGATGGTGATGCTCGGGCGCGTCTGGTGCGGCGTGCTGTGCCCCGAAGGCGCGCTCGCCGAATTCGCGAGCAGGTTCGGCCGCGGCCGCGCGATTCCGCGCTGGATGCGCTGGGGCGGCTGGCCCTTCGTCGCGTTCGGCATCACGACGATCTACGGGCAGATGGTGAGCGTCTACCAGTACCCGAAAGCGGTGCTGCTGGTGCTGGGCGGCTCGACCTTCGCGGCGATCGTGATCGGCCTGCTGTACGGACGCGAGAAGCGTGTCTGGTGCAAGTATCTGTGCCCCGTCAACGGGGTTTTTGCGCTTCTGGCGCGCCTTGCGCCGTTTCACTACAAGGTCGACGAAGACGCCTGGCGCCGCTCGTACACGAACGGCGAGCACGGGCATCGCGTGATTCCGATCAACTGCGCGCCGCTCGTGCCGTTGCGCAACATGAAGGGTGCGGCGGACTGCCATATGTGCGGCCGTTGCAGCGGACACCGCGACGCGATTGCGCTGACGTGGCGCAAGCCGTCGTCGGAAGTAGTGCAGCTGGGCGACAAGAAGGCGAACCCGTGGGACACCGCGCTGATTCTCTACGGCCTGCTCGGCATCGCGATCGGCGCGTTCCACTGGACTGCCTCGCGCTGGTTCATCGATCTGAAGATGTTCGCCGCGACATGGCTCGTCGATCACGACATCACGTGGCCGCTCGACACCAACGCGCCGTGGTTCCTGTTCACGCATTATCCCGAGCAGAACGACGTGTTCTCATGGCTCGACGGCTCGCTGCTGATCGGCTACATCCTCGCGACGGCGCTCGTCTACGGCACCGCGCTGCTGCTGTTGCTGATGGGCGCGACGCGCATGCTCGGGCGCTTTGACGCAACGCGGCTGCATCATCTGACGCAGGGGCTGATTCCGATTGCCGGCGCGGGCGTGTTCCTCGGCCTTTCGGCGACGACGCTGTCGTTGCTGCGCGCCGAACACGTGCCGCTGTGGTGGGCGTCGGATCTGCGCATCGCGATTCTGGTGATTTCGAGCCTGTGGAGCGCGTGGCTCGCGTGGCTCGTCACGCGCCGCTATAGCGAGCGCTTCGTGCCGCGCGCGCTGGCGCTGCTGTGGTTCGTCGCGGCGCTGGCCGTGGTGAATAGCGCGTGGTGGCTGATGTTCTGGGGCTGGGCGTCGAAGTAGTAGGCGGGAAGTAGGCGAGCGGCGCGCGCCGGCGGCTTCGCGGACTGCCTAGCGTTGGTGCTCGCTCCGCGCAGCCGCCGGCCGACGCGCAGCGAACCGTATCGGCCAAAGGAAAAACCGGCAAAGAAAACCCTAGGCGGAAAACCGCAGCACCAAACAGAAAGCCGCGGGATGTCATCATCCCACGGCTTTTCCATTTTTCCGATTCAGCGACACGCGACGTTTGGCGCATCCGCTATCCAGTGAGAACCAAAAAAGCGGCCTGGCTTGCTGCGACGGCTGGCTTGGTGTCTGCACGAAGGGGTCTAGTTCTCGCGTGCAAGCCGTCGTGGCTGGCTAATGCCTAACACCTCTCTGGGAGGTGGTCCCCACAATACCCTGTACTGACCTCTCGTTCCTTACTTCGTCAGAATCAGCTTGCCCAGCCGCGTGGCACGCAACTGGTAGGTCTCGCCGTTATGGACGATGCTGACGTGACTATGACCCTGTAGCAGCGCGTCGCTGCGCACGACCCGCTCCTGTGTCTCGCCCGGAGCGTTCTTGCGATCCGGGGCCGGCTTGGCCGATGCGTTGGCCGTCGACGACGATTTCGGGCGGCTGGTCAGCGCGGCCGCCGGGCGGCGCAGGCCGAGCGTAGAGGAGCGGTTCAGATCGGTCATTCGTTTGAGCTGTTCGTCGATTCGATGGATTGATTCTAAATGATAACTATTCCTATTTACAAGAAAGAGTAATTTATTGGATTCGACTTCCGATAGGTAGAGGAACGACTCGCCGTACGAGGATCGAGGGCCGTCGTGGTCACGGCCCTGCGTGGCGTGGCGTGGCGTGGGGCGCCCGTGCGTCATTCAATGCAACGGTCCCGGTTTCTGCTTCGCCACCACGTACTGGCGGATCAGCCGTACCGTGTCGATATCGTTCTCGCGATACGCCGACTTGACGATCTCCTGCGTCTGCACGGCGTCCTGATCGGTCGAGACGGGCAGCGTGGTCGCATACTCGAAACGCAGGAAGAGCTGCAATTCGTCGGGCTGCTCGATCGTCATCGTGAGCGAGCCGCCGACGTGGTCCGCGGTCGGCAGGATGTCGTAGCGCACGCTGCGGCTTTCTTCGAGCGTGACACGGTCGCGCACGGTGGCCTGGCCGTAGTGCAGTTCGCGTTCGAGGACATTACCTTCGCGCGACAGGATCGTGCAGCTGTCGAGGCCCATCACGAACAGTTGCGGCTGCTCGGCGCGCAGCACGAGTCCTTCCCACAACTGTTCGCGGGTCATCGAGTCGACGAAGGGATTCAACGGATCGTTGATCTGGATAAGGTGTTCGAAATTCAAGACGGCTGCGTCCTATGAAAACATTGCAAACGTTGCGATATCCACCGACCTCTGTCGATCTCCGCGGCCCGCTTGCGCGGGCTCGTCCGCCGGACGTCCGTCACGCGACGGCGAGGGCGGAGCGGATCGAGATCGTATGCGTGAGGATCTTGTGGACCGGACACGCATTGGCAATCTGCAGAAGCCGTTCCCGCTGCTCGTCGGACAAGTCGCCTTCGAGCACGATCTGACGGTCGATCGTGGAGCCCGCGTCGCCGGTTTCCAGCGAGAGCTTCACGCGCACGCCGGCCAGCGGCCATTCCTTACGTTGCGCGTACATCTTCAGCGTGATCGACGTGCAGGCGCCGAGGCTCGACAGCAGCAGCGAGACGGGTGTCGGGCCGCGATCACCACCGCCGAGCGATGCGGGTTCGTCGGCGAGCCACGTGTGCCTGCCGTCGTCGAAACTGACCTGGAAGTTCGTCGAGCCGATGTGGGCGGTGACGGTGGACTCTGCCATGCGTGCTCCTCTGCGAGACGAAAAAAGCGCCGCGCGTCGCGGTTCGTTGCAACGAACCCGCGGGCGGCGCGACTCAAAGCGTTATTGTGACCGAATTTACAGGCGTTCGCGGCGTGGTCGGCCAAGGCAGCGGCGGGTTTCAGTGCGTAATCGCGCCCATCCGGCCGGCCTGGTAATCGAGCACCGCCTGGCGGATCTCGCCCTCGCTGTTCATGACGAACGGGCCGTAGCGCACCACCGGCTCCTTGAGCGGTACGCCGCCGAGCAGCAGCACTTCGAGCGGCTCCTCGCCGGCCGAGAGCGTGACCGCGTCGCCGTCGTCCTCGAACACGACCATGGTTTGCGCGGCGATTTCGCGACGCGCCTCGCCTTCGCCGTAGATGCCCTTGCCGGACAGCCCGTAAGCGAACACGCGATAGTCGGCCGGCACGGGCTGGCGGATCGTCGCGCCCGGCTGCAGCGAAAAATGCTGATAGAGGATCGGCGTGCGCGTTTCGATGGCGGCTTTCACGCCGAGCGCTTCGCCCGCGATCACCTTCACGCGCACCTTGCCGTCCGCGGAGGTCGCGACGGGGATGCTCGCCGACGGGACTTCCTGGTAGCGCGGCGCGATCATTTTGTCGCGGCGCGGCAGATTCACCCACAATTGCAGGCCATGCACGCGCCCGCCTGTGTGCACGAACGCCGGGTCCGGCATTTCGCTATGCACGACGCCCGCGCCGGCGGTCATCCATTGCACGTCGCCGGCGTGCAGCGTGCCGGAGTGGCCCGCCGAATCCTTGTGGCCGAACTGGCCTTCGAGCACGTACGTGACCGTTTCGAAGCCGCGATGCGGGTGATCGGGCGCGCCCTTGGCCTCGCCAGGCGCGTAGTCGACCGGCCCCATTTCGTCGAGCAGCAGGAACGGATCGAAATCCATTAAAAGACGCGTCGGAAACGGCCGGTGGACGATAAATCCGCCGCCTTCAACGGTGCGAACCGACGGGAACGTGCGTTCGATCGTGCGTGTCGTGCTCATCAATATCACCTTGAAAAATGGGGAATAGCGTTATTTTTGAAACATGAGGCTATTATAGGGACCGTTTTTCACGGTACCAGCCACCTTCAAGCAATGGATTGTTCTGCTAACGGAACGATGAGATGAAGATCGATTCTCACAACCTGAACGACCTCATGTACTTTTCGCAGGTCGTCGAACATGGCGGATTTTCCGCTGCCGAGCGCGTGCTAGGCATTTCCAAATCGCGTCTGTCGCGGCGGCTCACGGAGCTGGAGGCGTCGCTCGGCGTGCGCCTGCTGCAGCGCTCCACGCGCAAGCTCGCGCTGACCGAGGCCGGCCAGCTCTTCTATCAGCACTGTCAGGCGATGCTGAGCGAGGCGCAGGCGGCGGTCAACGTGGTGCAGCAACTGCGCTCGTCGCCGCGCGGCACCGTGCGCGTGAGCGTGCCGGTCACGATTTCGCAGACCATCCTGTCGGTCATCCTGCCGGAGTTCATGCACCGCTATCCCGAGGTGCGCGTCATCATGCGCGTGACGAATCGCGTGGTCGACCTGTTCGAGGACGCGATCGACGTCGCGCTGCGCGTGCGCTCCGATCCGCCCCAAAACGCCAACATCGTCGTGCGGCCGCTGTGGCGCACGCAGCAGATGCTGGTCGGTGCACCGAGCCTTTTGCAGCAGAATGCACCGCCGCTGACGCCGGCCGACCTGAGCCGCTTCGAAACGCTCGACGTGCCGACGAGCGACGGCCGCCACGTCTACAACCTGATCTCGCCCGACGGCACGCGCCATGTGCACGAACATGAGCCGCGCCTCGTGACCGCCGATCTGATGACGATCCGCGAGGCGGTGCTCGCGGGCGTCGGCATCTCGGCGCTGCCGGAGATGATGTACGGCGCCGCATTGCGGGCAGGGCAGTTGTCGCCGGTGATGCCGGGCTGGAGTTTTCCGACGCCGCAGCTGTACGCGGTGTTCGTCTCGCGCCAGGGGATGGTGCCGGCCGTGCGGGCGTTCGTCGATTATCTGGTCGAGATGCTCGATCAGGATTCCGGCACGCACATCATGGGTGAGTGTCCGGTGCGCGACGAAAAGGCGGCGCAGGCGGCGTCCACGGCTGCCTCGGCAGTTGTCTCATAGCGCCCGCATCGCCCGCGCGTCAGCCGTATCGCGTCGCGCAAATCGTTTTTAGCATTTAAGCGCGGCCTGTCATGGTTACTTTCAATGGCCGTTTGCTTGAATGCGCGCGCCCTCGGGCCTATAGTGAAATCCCTTCGCTAAGGAGTCTCTTATGCGAAAACTCATGGCCGCTATCATAGCGAGCCTGATAGGGCTGACCGCGCTGTCCGTGTCGAGCACGGCTGTCGCATGCGGTGATAGGAGCTATCAGTCTTCGGCCGATGGCAAATGATCCCGCCGCCCGAAGGCGCCGAGTGCGCACAAAAAAAGGCCTTCATCTGACGATGAAGGCCTTTTACTTTTTGGCTCTTGTTTTTTTAGCCCCTGTACAAGGGGCTTTTTTGCGTTTTCACACCGATGCGGCGTTACTTCGCTTTGGGCTGCGTGACGAAGCCGATCTTCGTGAGACCGCCTGCCTGCGCCGCCGACATCACCTGCGCGACTTTCTCGTACGGCACCTTGCGGTCCGCATCGAGATGCAGTTCCGGCTGCGGGTTCGCCTGCGCGGCCGCCGCGATCTTCGCGGCAAGCGCCGCGTCGTCGACCTTGGTGCTGTCCCACAGCACGTTGCCGTCCGCGTCGATCGACACCGTCACCTGCGCGGGCTTCGTGTCTTCCTTCTGACTGCTCGCGTGCGGCAGATCGATCTTGACCGCATGACGGATCACCGGAATCGTCACCATGAAGACGATCAGCAGAACCAGCATCACGTCGACGAGCGGCGTCATGTTGATCTCGTTCATCAGGCCGTCGTCATCGTCTCCGGCGAAAGGGCTCATTGCCATCGGAATGCCTCGTCGATCAGTTGGCGCGGGTCGCGAGACGCAGGCCGTCGCGGCTACGCTTGGACGACGACAGGCGCGCGCCCGTCACGAAGAACGCATGCAGGCCGTGCGCGAAGCGGGAGAGCTTCGCGACGATCGCCTTGTTGGCACGCGTGAGCGCGTTGTAGCCGAGCACGGCTGGAATCGCGACGAACAGGCCGAACGCGGTCATGATGAGCGCCTCGCCGACCGGGCCGGCGACCTGGTCGATCGACGACTGGCCGCTCGCGCCGATCGCGAGCAGCGCGTGATAGATGCCCCACACCGTGCCGAACAGACCGACGAACGGCGCCGTGCTGCCGATCGACGCGAGAATCGCGAGGCCGCTCTGCATGCGCGCGACGCTTTCGTCCATCGTGTCCTTCAGGCAGCGCGTGATCCAGTCCGACACGTCCATGCGGTCATGCAGATGCGGCTGCGTTTGATGATGATGGTCGGCCGCTTCCTGGCCCGCCAGCGCGAGCGCGAGGAACGGATTGTCCTGCGGCGTCGAGGAGCCGGCGCCGAGCTTTTCCACGCCGTCGGCGAGATCGTCCGAATGCCAGAACGCCTGCTCGGCGTTCTTCGTGAGACGCTTCAGGCGCATCACGTTCCAGCTCTTGACCACGATCACGCTCCACGACATCACCGACATGATCAGGAGCGCAAGCGCGATGCCGCGCGTCACGAAATCCCCTTGCGCCCACACGTGCGCCAATCCGTAGTTTTGCATTGCAATTCCCTGTTTTTGAAAGCTGCTTCAATCGGTCAGATTGAAGTTGAAAGGCTGGGTGTACACGGCCCGCACCGGCTGGCCGTTCTCGAGATAGGGCTTGCAGGCGCTCGCGCGCACGGCGGAGACCGCGGCGTCGTCGAGGCGGCTGAAGCCGCTGCTTTTCTTCAACTCGACGCTCTCGAGCTTGCCCGTCAGACCGACCACGAAGCGCACGTACGCCGTGCCGGATTCGCCGCGCCGTTTCGACAGCATCGGGTACTCGGGCTGCGCGATGTTGCAATCGATGTGCGAGACGTTCTTCGGCGCGGCGATTTCCATCGTCTGCCGGCCGATCGGCGGCGCTGCCGCGGCGGGCGGCGGCGCGGCTTCGGCGGGCGCGGGCGGCGCCGG